>NZ_JBNCLE010000006.1:0-215782 GCF_049844495.1 Micromonospora sp. DT48 | reverse complement strand
GAAGTCCACCGTCAACACGATGGTGGATCAGCTGTCGTCGTTCGCCGACGAGGTGACCCGGGTGGCCCGTGAGGTGGGCACCGAGGGCAACCTCGGCGGCCAGGCACAGGTCAAGGGCGTCAGCGGTACGTGGCGGGACCTGACCGACAACGTGAACTCGATGGCGTCGAACCTGACCGCCCAGGTGCGCAACATCGCCCAGGTCTCGACCGCAGTGGCCAAGGGCGACCTGAGCCAGAAGATCACGGTGGATGCCCGGGGCGAGATCCTGGAGTTGAAGTCCACCGTCAACACGATGGTGGATCAGCTGTCGTCGTTCGCCGACGAGGTGACCCGGGTGGCCCGTGAGGTGGGTACCGAGGGCAAGCTCGGTGGTCAGGCGCAGGTACGCGGTGTCGCCGGCACCTGGCGGGACCTGACCGACAACGTGAACTCGATGGCGTCGAACCTGACCAGCCAGGTGCGGAACATCGCCTCGGTCACCACGGCGGTGGCGAACGGTGATCTGTCGCAGAAGATCACGGTCGACGCGCAGGGCGAGATCCTGGAGCTGAAGAACACCGTCAACACGATGGTGGACCAGTTGTCGTCGTTCGCCGACGAGGTGACCCGGGTGGCCCGTGAGGTGGGTACCGAGGGCAAGCTGGGCGGTCAGGCGCAGGTCAAGGGGGTCTCCGGCACCTGGCGGGATCTGACCGAGAACGTCAACCAGCTCGCCTCGACGCTGACCACCCAGCTCCGGGCGATCGCCCGGGTCTCGACCTCGGTGACCCGGGGTGACCTCACCCAGCGGATCGCGGTGAAGGCGCAGGGCGAGGTCGCCGAGCTGAAGGACAACATCAACCAGATGATCGTCACCCTGCGGGAGACGACCCACAAGAACGCCGAGCAGGGCTGGCTCGACTCGAACCTCGCCCGCATCGGCGGCCTCCTCCAGGGCCAGCGCGACCTCGGCGAGGTCTGCCGGATGATCATGCAGGAGGTGACGCCGCTGGTCGACGCGCAGCTGGGTGCCTTCTTCCTGATGGACAACTCCGAGGGAGTGATGCGGCTGCGGCTGACCGCCTCGTACGGCTATGTCTCCCGAGGGCATGACGTGACCTTCGGTCCGGGCGAGGGGCTGGTCGGTCAGGCGGCGCTGTCCCGGCGCACCATCCGGGTCGGTGCCGTACCGGACGGTCGGATCACGTTGCGCTCCGGGTTGGCCGACACGCCACCGGCGGATCTGGTGGTGCTGCCCGTGCTGTTCGAGGGCGAGATGCTCGGCGTGATCGAGTTCGCCACCGTGAAGCCCTTCTCCGAGTTGCACCTGTCGTTCCTGGAGCGGCTGGTCTCCACCATCGGCATCGCGGTGAACACCATCCAGGCGAACCGGCGTACGGAGGAGCTGCTCGCCCAGTCGCAGCGGCTGGCGCACGAGTTGCAGGAGCAGTCGGCGGAGTTGCAGCGGACCAACGCCGAACTCGAGGAGAAGGCCAAGCTGCTGTCGGAGCAGAAGGCGAACATCGAGACCCAGAACCGCGAGATCGAACTGGCCCGGCTCGGCCTGGAGGACAAGGCGCAGCAGCTCACCCGGGCCTCGGCGTACAAGTCGGAGTTCCTGGCGAACATGAGCCACGAACTGCGTACGCCGCTTAACTCGTTGTTGCTGTTGGCCCGGCTGCTGATGGAGAACTCGGAGCAGAACCTCACGCCGAAGCAGATCGAGTTCGCCCGTACGATCCACGGCTCCGGGTCCGATCTGTTGCGCCTGATCGACGACATCCTGGACCTGTCCAAGATCGAGGCCGGCCGGATGGACGTCGAGCCGACCGAGGTCCGGTTCACCGAGATCTGCAACTACGTGGAGCAGGCGTTCGCGCCGCAGGCCGAGGAGAAGGGCCTGGACTTCCAGGTGAGCATCGGCGAGGACCTGCCGCCGGTGGTGGTGACCGACGCGCAGCGGCTCCAGCAGATCCTGCGCAACCTGTTGTCCAACGCGGTCAAGTTCACCGACACCGGCGCGGTGGAGCTGCGCATCTCCCGGGCGCCGGAGCACGCGGTGTTCGACGTGCCGGCGCTGATCAACGCCCGGCAGGTGATCGCCTTCACGGTGGTCGACACCGGGATCGGCATCTCCGACGACAAGCTGTCGCTGATCTTCGAGGCGTTCCAGCAGGCGGACGGGACCACCAGCCGCCGCTACGGCGGTACCGGGCTGGGGCTGTCGATCAGCCGCGATCTGGCCCGGTTGATCGGCGGGACGATCACCGTCGCCGCGGCACCCGGGCAGGGTTCGACGTTCACCCTCTACCTGCCCGACGTGTTGGCCCCGGACGCGGTGGTGGCGCCCGCGCCGCCGTCGCCGCAGCGGGCGGGCCTGCCGGCGTCGTTGTTGATGCCGCCGATGGAGTTGCTGTCGGAGGCGCCCGAGGCGCCGAAGACCCGGCAACTGGACGGCTCCACCGTGCTGATCGTCGACGACGACGTGCGTAACGTCTTCGCGTTGACCAGTGCGCTCGAACTGCACGGCATGACGGTGCTGTACGCCGACAACGGCACAGATGGCGTCCGGCTGTTGGCTGAGCACCCAGAAGTCGATATCGTCCTGATGGATGCCATGATGCCCGATCAGGACGGATACGAGACGACTCGGCAGATCAGACGTAACCACCGGTTCGCGGACCTGCCGATCGTGTTCCTGACCGCGAAGGCGATGCCGGGGGACCGGGAGTCGGCGATCGCGGCCGGAGCCAGCGACTACATCACCAAGCCGGTCGACCTGGACCAGCTGATCGAGCTGATGGGCACCTGGATCAGTGGCAGCCGTACCGAGGAGGGCTCGTGACCCAGATGGCCAAGGCGTTGCTGGTCGATGATCGCCGGGAGAACCTGATGGCCCTGGAGGCGATCCTCCAGGGCCTGCCGGTGCAGTCGGTCGCCGTGGAGAGCGGTGAGGCGGCGCTGAAGCAGCTGCTGGTGGACGACTTCGCGGTGATCCTGCTGGATGCCCAGATGCCGGACATGGACGGGTTCGAGACGGCCAGCCACATCAAGCGGCGGGAGCGCACCCGACACGTACCGATCATCTTTCTGACCGCCGCCGACCGGGACGCCCAGCTGGCCCTGCGGGGCTACGCGGCGGGTGCGGTGGATTACCTCACCAAGCCCTTCGACCCGTGGGTGCTGCGGGCCAAGGTCTCCGTCTTCGTCGAGCTGTGGACGAAGACCCGCCAGTTGGCCGCGCAGTCGGAGATGGTGCGCGAGCGTGATGCCCAGTGGCGGCTGTTGACCGAGGCGGTCGACGAGGCCACGTCGCTGCTGCGCGGCGACGACCCGGAGGCGCGGGCCCGCGCGGTGGCTCTCCTCGAACAGGCGCGCTGGGGGACCACCCCCGACTGAGTCGGGTCAGATCGTGGTGGCGTCGTTACGGACCATCAGGGCGCTCCGCAGGCCGGTGATGTCCAGGACGCGCAGCAGGAACTCGCCGACATTGGTCAGGATCAGCAGGCTCTGCGCGTGGCTGGCCTTGCGACTGAGGACGACCAGGGTGCCCAGGCCCTGCGAGTCGCAGAAGGTCACGCCGCCGAGGTCGAGGACGATCCGGGGCGGCGGCTCGGTGAGAACTTCATTGACAACGGTCGATAGTTGGGCGGCCGTTTGCATGTCGATCTCACCGGCAAGGCGCAGCACAGCTTCGTCGCCCGTCCGGTGTACGGTGATGGACAGTTCGGCACGATCCACCGGGTCAGCCTATCGCGATCTCGGTCGCCCGGCCCGTCGAGGCGTGCCGTCCCCCCGCAGCGTGCTGGGGGTGAGCCCGGTAACCCTGGGCTGGGGTGCCTGCCAATCCACCGCCGGTCGCTGACACAATGGCGACATCGTGACCGAGGTGTTTACTGCCGGATCCGACCGTTACCCGGTCGACGCGCCGGCCTCAGCGGCCCTGTTCGACCGCGCCTGCGCCATCGTGCCGGGTGGGGTGAACTCACCTGTGCGCGCCTTCCGTGCGGTCGGCGGCACACCACGCTTCATGGTCCGGGGCGAGGGGCCCTGGCTGCACGACGCGGACGGTCGCCGCTACGTCGACCTGGTCTGCTCGTGGGGGCCGTTGATCCTCGGCCACGCCCATCCCGAGGTGGTCGCGGCCGTGCAGGCCGCCGCCGCGCACGGCACCAGCTTCGGTACGCCCACCCCGGGCGAGGTCGAGTTGGCTGACGAGATCGTCGCGCGTACCCCGGTCGAGCAGGTCCGGCTGGTCAACTCGGGCACCGAGGCGACCATGTCGGCGATCCGCCTGGCCCGGGGCTACACCGGCCGCTCGAAGATCATCAAGTTCGCCGGCTGCTACCACGGGCACGTGGACGCGCTGCTGGCCGCCGCCGGTTCCGGCGTGGCCACGCTCGGACTGCCCGACTCGCCGGGGGTCACCGGCGCGGCGGCCAGCGAGACCATCGTGCTGCCGTACAACGACGTGACCGCCGTCGAGGCGGCCTTCGCCGCCGAGGGCCAGCACATCGCCGCGGTGATCACCGAGGCAGCTCCGGGCAACATGGGTGTGGTCGCACCCCGCGACGGGTTCAACGCACAACTGGCCCGGATCGCGCACGCGCACGGCGCGCTGCTCATCGTCGACGAGGTGATGACCGGGTTCCGGGTCTCCCGCTCCGGCTGGCACGGGCTCGACCCGGTCGAGGCGGACCTGTGGACGTACGGCAAGGTCATGGGGGGTGGCCTGCCCGCAGCGGCGTTCGGCGGGCGCGCGGAGATCATGTCGCGACTGGCGCCCGCTGGCCCCGTCTACCAGGCGGGCACCCTCTCCGGGAACCCACTGGCCTGCGCGGCCGGGCTGACCACGCTGCGGCTCGCCGACGACGCCCTCTACCGCAGGCTGGACGAGACCGCCGCCACGGTGGGCAAGCTGGTCACCGACGCGTTGGCCGCCGCCGGGGTCCCACACCGGCTCTCGTACGCGGGCAACATGTTCTCGATCTTCTTCACCGACGCCGACGTGGTCGACTACGACAGCGCCCGCACCCAGCAGGTGCCGGCGTTCAAGGCGTTCTTCCACTCGATGCTCGCTGCCGGGGTCTACCTCCCGCCGAGCGCGTTCGAGTCCTGGTTCGTCTCGGCGGCGATCGACGACGCCGCCCTGGAACAGGTCGCCGGCGCGCTGCCCGCAGCGGCCAACGCGGCGGCAGCGGCAAGCCACGGGGGGTAGCGGTGAGCGCGAGGAGTGAGCCGGTTTTGCGAGCCCCGCAGTCGCGAACAAGGGGGCAGCGGTGAGCGCGAGGAGTGAGCCGGTTTTGCGAGCCCCGCAGTCGCGAACGAAGGGGGGCTCTGTGAGCGCGAGGAGTGAGCCGGTTTTGCGAGCCCCGCAGTCGCGAACAAGGGGGCAGCGGTGAGCGTGAGGAGTGAGCCGGTCTTGCGAGCCCCGCAGTCGCGAACGAAGGGTGGGTTCCGGTGAGCAAGACGGTGGTCCACGTGCTTCGGCACGGCGAGGTACACAACCCGGACGGCATCCTCTACGGCCGGCTGCCCGGTTTCCGGCTCAGTGAGCTGGGTGTCCAGATGGCCAAGGCCGCCGCGCAGGGGCTCGCCGACCGCGAGGTCGTGCACATCGCGGCCAGCCCGCTGGAACGCGCCCAGCAGACCGCCGAGCCGATCGCCGCCCAGTTCCGGCTACCGGTGGGGGTGGACGAGCGGCTGATCGAGAGCGCCAACTGGTTCGAGGGCAAGAAGGTCTCGCCCGGCGACGGCTCCTTCCGCGACCCCCGTAACTGGTGGGTGTTGCGTGACCCGGTCACCCCGTCCTGGGGTGAGGCGTACCGGGCCATCGCCGAGCGGATGTTCGCCGCGCTGCACGCCGCCCGGGTCGCCGCCGAGGGCCGCGAGGCCGTCCTGGTCTCGCACCAGCTGCCGATCTGGACGCTGCGCCGCTACGTCGAGCGCAAGCGACTGTGGCACGACCCGCGCCGTCGGCAGTGCGGGCTGGCCTCACTCACCACCTTCCACTTCGACGGTGCGAAGATCGTCGGCATCGGCTACTCCGAACCGGCCGCGCACCTGGTGGCCATGTCGGCGACCGCACGGACGGCCAAGGGAGCCTGAGATGGGCGTCCGGAGGGTGGCCGTCGGTCTGCTTGCCACCGCGACCACCGCGCTGCTGCTGACCGGCTGCACCGACGGGCGAGAGTCCGCCTGCGACAGCGTCGGCGGCATCGTCGAGTGCGCCCCGGAGCAGCGCTCCGCCGCCCCGAAGATCGCCGGTGAGCTGCTGGCGGGTGGGTCCTACGACGTGGCCGGTCAGCGGGGCCAGGTCGTCGTGGTCAACTTCTGGGGTTCCTGGTGCGCGCCGTGCCGGGCCGAGGCCGACGACCTGGAGCGCACGTACCAGGCGACGAAGGACTCCGGGGTCACCTTCCTCGGCATCAACGTGCAGGACAATCGGGACAAGGCGCTCGCCTTCGAGGAGGGCCGGGTCAGCTACCCGAGCATCTTCGACCCGGGCAGCCGGCTCGCCCTCGACATGGACATCCCGCCGAACACCATCCCGGCCACGGTCGTGCTCGACCGGCAGGGCCGGATCGCCACGGTGATCAGGGCTGCGGTACGGCAGGAAGGGCTGCAACCCATCGTCGAGCGGATCGCCGCCGAGTCGCCCGCGCCGACCGGTCAACGCTGATGGGTGCGACCTTCGGCCAACTCGCCGAGTCCGGCCCGTTGCTGCTCGCGGTGGGCGCGGCAGCCCTGGCCGGTCTGGTCAGCTTCCTCTCCCCCTGCGTGCTGCCGCTGATGCCCGGATACCTGTCGTACGTCACCGGCCTGGCCGGCACCGACCTCGAAGGCCGAAGTGTAAGGAAGGGCCCCCCGTTAACGCCTCCGGTAGAGGAGGGGGCCCTTCCTAACACGTCCGGCGGCGGGGAGCGGGCCGGCGGGGAGCGGGCAGGCGGGGAGCAGGTGGGTGGTGGCCGGGTCGGCACGGCGGTACGGCCGGAAACCCGGGTCGCCCCGGCGGTGAAGGGTCGGGTGCTGGCCGGGACGCTGCTGTTCATCGCGGGCTTCACCGTCGTGTTCACCGCCACCGCCGTCCTGTTCAGCGGGTTCGGTCGGGTCTTCTTCGAGCACGAACGGACGTTGGAGATCGTCGTCGGTGGGCTCGTCGTCGTGCTCGGCCTGGGCTACCTCGGCGTGCTGCCCGGGTTCCAGCGGGAGTTCCGGATCAACCGGCTGCCCGCCGCCGGTCTGCTCGGCGCGCCGGTGCTCGGTGCGGTGTTCGCCCTGAGCTGGGTTCCGTGCACCGGGCCCACGCTGGCCGCCGTGCTCGGCATGGCCACCACCAGCGGCCAGACCGACCGGGCGGTGGTGCTGGCCGTGGCGTACTGCCTCGGGTTGGGGCTTCCGTTCGTCGTCTTCGGGCTGGGCTTCAACCGGTTGCTCGGGGTGTTCCGCACGGTGCGTCGACACAGCCGTTGGGTCACCCGGATCGGCGGTGCGCTGCTGATCCTGATCGGGCTGGCGCTGCTCACCGGTGGCTGGACCAACGTGGTGATCTGGTTGCAGACCACCGTCGGGGTGGGCAGCTTCGAGGTGGGCATCTGATGACCAGAGTCGACGACCGGCCGGTCACCCCGGCCGAAGCGCCCCGGCGACGCAGCAATCCGCTGCTCGCCCTGCTGCGCAACTCGTGGCGGCAGCTGACCAGCATGCGTACCGCGTTGGTGTTGCTCTTCCTGCTCGCGGTCGCCGCGATCCCCGGTTCGGTGCTGCCGCAGCGGGGGGTGAACCCGGAGGACGTCCGCGACTTCTACGCCGCGAACCCGGAGCTCGCCCCGGTGCTGGACCGGATCGGCGCGTTCGAGGCGTTCAGCTCGGTCTGGTTCTCGGCGATCTACCTGCTGCTGTTCACCTCGCTGATCGGCTGCATCACGCCCCGGCTCCGCGACCACGTCCGGGCGCTGCGGGCCCGCCCGCCGGCCGTACCGAAGCGACTGGAGCGGCTGCCGCAGCATGCGGTGGTGCCCGCGCCCGAGGGCGGCGCGGCGGCGGTCGCCGAGACGCTGCGCCGACGGCGGTGGCGGGTGGCGGTACGCGGCGACGAGGTCTCCGCCGAGAAGGGCTACCTGAAGGAGACCGGCAACCTGATCTTCCACACCTCGATGGTGCTGGTGCTTGTCGGTGTCGCGCTCGGTTCCTGGTACGGCTGGCACGGCAACCGGCTGCTGGTGGCGGGAGCGGACCAGGTCTTCTGCAACACCCGCCAGCAGTACGCCGAGGCGAAGCTCGGTCCGCGCGTCGGTGACGACCTGCCCCGGTTCTGTATGCAGCTGGACGAGTTCGACGCGCAGTTCCTGCCGAACGGTCAGGCGTCCTCGTTCAACGCGAAGGTGACCGTCGACGAGGACGGCGGTGCGCCCCGCCGGGCCGAGTTCTCGGTCAACGCACCGTTGCGCCTCGACGGCGCGAACGTCTACCTGCTCGGGCACGGCTACGTCCCGTTGATCCGGTACACCGATCGGTTCGGTAAGGCCCAGACCAGCAACCTTCCGTTCCTCACCACCGGCGACATCGGGCTGACCAGCGAGGGGCTGGCCGCCTTCCCGGACGCCAACGTCGACCCGGAGACCGGCGAGCGGAACCCGGATCTCCAGGTGGCCTTCTCCGGGCTCTACCTGCCGACCGCGCCGCAGGAGCCGCCGTTCGTACGCTCGGAGCATCCGACCGAGCAGAATCCGCTGCTCGACCTGGTGGCGTACCGGGGGAACCTGGGGCTCGACGCCGGTATCCCCGGCTCGGTCTACCAGCTTGACCAGCGTCAGCTACGCAACGGCCGGCTCACCGAGATCGGTGCGAAGCAGCTGCGGATCGGCGAGAGCTGGACGCTTGACGACGGCACCACAGTCGAGTTCGTGGGCACGGAGCGGTACATCGTGCTGTCGGTACGGCACGACCCGGGCACGATGCTGCTGCTGGTCAGCTCCATCGGGCTGGTGCTGGGACTGATGGGTTCGCTCTTCGTCAGGCGTCGGCGGGTGTTCGTCCGGCTGCTGCCGGCCGGTCCGGACGACCCCGACGGTGGATCTCCGACGGGCGGTAGTAGTTTGGTCGAGGTAGCTGGTCTGCCGCGTACCGAGCATCCCGGGTTCGCTGCCGAGTTCGCCCAACTGGTCGCCGCGATCGGTGGACGATCCGGTGACGCCGGCACCGACCCGGACGCGCCGGCCCGGGCGCGGGAAGGAGTCGAGTGATGTCCGCACTCTCCGATCAGCTGGTCTCCATCGCCACGATGGTGTACCTGCTGGCGATGATCAGCCACGCGGTGGAGTACGCCCTCGGTGCCTCGCGCGCCAAGCAGGTCGCGGCCCCCTCCCGGGAACTGGTCGGTGCGGCGGTGGGTGCCGCGTCGTCCGGCGCCGTCGTAAATCGTTCGGAGGATGCAGGAGGCCTGGCCAGCGGCACGTCGGCAGCCGGTGGCGCTGTCGGCACCGAGCCGGGCACGGGCTCACCGAGTCGGGCTGACCGCACCGCGCGTCGAGCGGAGCTGGGCGGCCGGATCGCCGTCGGGCTGACCGTGTTGGCCGCCGCGCTGCACCTGGCGGCACTGGTCACCCGTGGCCTCGCGGCTGGCCGGATGCCGTGGGGCAACATGTACGAGTTCGTGCTCACGGTCTCCTTCATCGGGGTCGCCGCCTGGCTGGCCGTGCTGGTCAAGTGGCCGTACCTGCGCCGCCTCGGGCTCTTCCTGACGCTGGTGATGGTGCTGCTCGTGGCCACCGCCGAGCTGGTGCTCTACACCCCGATCGTGCCGCTCGTGCCGGCGCTCAACTCGTACTGGTTCATCGTGCACGTCTCGACCGTCGTGTTCTCCTCAGGGCTGTTCCTGCTCGGCGCGGTGCCGGCGGTGGCATACCTGATGCGGGCCGGATACGAGGACGGCAAGCGCAGCTTCCCGTACACCCTGGCGAAGCGGTTGCCGGTGGCGGCCGGGCTGGAACGGCTCACCTTCGTGCTGCACGCCTTCTCTTTCCCGATCTTCACGTTCGGGGTGATCGCCGGTGCCATCTGGGCCGAGGCGGCCTGGGGACGCCCGTGGGGTTGGGATCCGAAGGAGACCTGGGCGTTCATCTCCTGGGTGATCTACGCGGGCTACCTGCACGCCCGCGCCACGCCGAGCGTGAGGCGGAACGTGACCGCCTGGCTGGCCATCCTCGGTTTCCTGACCGTGATGATGAACCTCTTCGGCGTGAACATCTTCTTCGAGGGCCTGCACTCCTACGCCGGCCTCTGACCCCGGCGTCCGGTCCGCCGCTGGTGAGATTTCCCCAGGGCTTCCGCCGATTCTTGGACAGTTTCCGTTATTCGCTGACGGGAATTGTCCAAGAATCACTCGACATCCGGAGGGCTTCGCGGGAGAGGAAGTCGGCCCGGCGGATCGCCTCGGGCAGTCGGTAGCGTCGGCTCAGATCGAGCGTGATCGTGGTCGCCTGGTCGAGGTTGGTGCGGTGGCCGACCGAAACGAACACCGGCTTGACGTCGGTCTGGGTACGCAGCACCCGACCCAGCACCTCGTCGCCATCGCGTAGCGCCGACCAGTCGCCCCGACGGGTGCCCGGCTCGTCGTACGCACCGACGAAGGGCGTCTTCGCCACCCCGAAGGTGGGGAGCCCGGTCAGCACGCCCAGGTGGCAGGCGAGCCCGAACCGCCGGGGATGAGCGACGCCGTACCCGTCGCAGACCACCACCTCGGGACGATGTTCGAGCCGGTCCAGCGCCGCCAACAGGATCGGCACCTCCCGGAAGGCCAGCAGCCCCGGCACGTACGGGAAGCTCACCTGGCCGGGCACCACGGCCGACTCCACTTCGGCATCGGTGGCCAGGTCGATGACCACGGCGGCGGCGACGATACGCGGCGAATCCTTGTGGTACGACACGTCCACGCCCGCGACGAGCCTCGGTACGCCCTTGAGGTGTTCGCCCAGGTCGAGGCGTTGCCGCAACTCCTGCTGGATCCGCTCCGCCTCCGCCACGGACGCCGGGAAGGCGGCCACCGGCGGCTCGTCGTCGGAGTGCGGCCGGTCGGCAGGGACGATCGTCATGAGGTGCGAGCGTACGACCAATCGCCGGGCGACGGCGGCGGTCAGTCGGGGGGTTGTGGGCGGGGTGCGCGTGGGGCGGTCCAGCCGAGGAAGCGGTCGTGCAGCGCGGTGGGCTTCGGCGCGTCCTGGGGGTTGAGGCGGTAAAGGTCCTCGACTGCGGTGTAGAGCATCCCGGCGAGGTAGATCGACAGGGCCACGTGACTGTTCCGGTACTCGGCCAGCAGGTTGAGCCGGGCGGTGGCGCAGGGCCACGGTGCGGCGCAGGCCCGGCACAGCCAGAGTGGCCGAAGCGCGACGTGGATCTGCGACGTCATACGTACTCCTGTCTGCGGCCGGTTGGCGGCGGGGCCGTCCGTCGCCGACGTACCGGACGGCCCCGCGTCGGTCGCGCCCGTCCCTTTCGGGTCGGATCCGGGCGGTTCCGATGGGGACAGTCTGGTGTGCCGCCGACTACGCTCGGAAGGCATTCGATCGCCCTGTGTGCCTGGACTGTCCCCCGGTGAGGGCGGTGAGAAACGCGGATCGTGCTGGTGAGGAGTGGTGCGGGTGGACGAACGGTCGCGGGTGCTGATCGAGGAGCTGCGGCACATGCGGGCGGCGCGCCGGGTGACGCAGGAGGAGCTGGCTCGGGCGATCAACTACTCGCCGTCGACGGTGGCGATGGTGGAGACCGAGGCGCGCAAGCCGCCGCCCGACTTCTGGGAGCGGGCGGACGCGGCGCTGGACACGGGTGGCGCGTTCGTCCGGATGCTGGCCCGGTTCGGGTCGCCGCAGTGGATGCGGGAGTGGGAGGCCAACGAGCGGCAGGCCACCGTGCTGCGGTCGTTCGAGAACACGGTGGTGCCGGGGCTGCTGCAAACCTCGGCGTACGCCCGCGCGCTGTTCCGCAGCGTCGGCCTCTACGACGAGGCGGAGGTGGAGCAGCGGGTGGAGGCGCGGCTGGCCCGGCAGGCGGTGCTGACCGGTGAGCGTCCGCCGCAACTCGTCGCCGTGCTCGACGAGCACGTGCTGCGTCGCCCGGTCGGCGGGCCGGTGGTGATGCGCGAGCAACTGCGGCGGCTGGTGAAGCTGGCCACCGAGCATTCCCGGGTACGGCTGCACGTGGTGCCCGCCTCGGTCGGCGCGTATCCGGGTGTCGCCGGGGCCTTCGTGCTGGCTACCCTTCCCGGTGGGGAGGATGTGGCCTATCTGGACGATCAGCTCAAGGGCCAGGTGATCGACCACACCGAGGACGTGCTGGCGATCCGAGCCTCCTGGGAGGCGATCCAGGGTGAGGCGCTGCCGCCCCGACAGTCGATCGAATTGGTGACGGAGGTGGCGGAGTCATGGCGGAGCTGACCGGTGCCCGGTGGCGCACCAGCACCCGGAGCAGCACCAACGGCGGCAACTGCGTCGAGGTGGCCGACAACCTGCCCGGCCTGGTCGCGGTCCGCGACAGCAAGGACCGCGACGGCGCGGTGCTGGTCTTCGGCCCGGCGGCCTGGCGGGCCTTCGTGGCGGCGACCCGCCGACTCTGACCCGCCGCCCGGCGCCCCGCCGCCCGCCGCAGGCCGCCCCGCCGCCGCCCCGCGCTGCTGCCCGCCGCAGGCCGCGGGCCGCCGCCCCGCGCTGCTGCCCGCCGCAGGCCGCGGGCCGCCGCCCCGCGCTGCTGCCTGCCCGGTGTTGCTGCCTGCCCGGTGTTGCTGCCCGCCCGGCGCGGCGCGGGCCAGCGCGGTACAACCCGGGCGGGTCAGATCGGTTCGTCGCGGGCGCGCAGCCCGTTCGTGACGACGGCGGGGACGCGTAGGCGTTTGTCCGCGTACAGCAGGCGCAGCTCGTCGGCGTGCTCGTCGGGCTCCCGGGTGAGGCGAGCCAGCTCGTCGAAGAGGGCCGCCCGCTCATCGTCGACCTTCTCGAAGGGACCGGGCAGCACACCCCAGGCGTCCCACGGCAGCAACTCCACCCCGTGCAGCGCGGCGGCGTCGCGCATCAGGTTGCCCGCGATCCACCACCAGCCGCCTTCGCTGATCCCGTGTAGCCCGAAGGCGTCCGGGTCGGCCGCACCGGCACGGCAGCGGGCCCACGCCTCTCCGGCGACCAGGAACCGATCCCGTGGTACGTCGGTGAAGTCGAAGTCGAGGTCGAGGAGTTCGTGGTGGCGCGCGTCGAGCTGGGCGTCGACCATGATCCAGCGAGCCTGCTCGGTGCTCCAGTACTCCGCCACCCAGTGGTCCTCGTACCAGTTGTCGACGAAGTAGTCGCCGAACCCGCACCGGGCCCGAGCCGGTACGCCCCGGGCCCGCAGCGCGGTGACCATCAGCAGGGAGTAGTGCCGACAGTTGCCCGGCATGCGCTGTTCCGGGGTACGCGCGACGGTCAGCGGTTGGTCGTCCGGAGAGCCCGCGATCCGGGCGAGCAGTTCGTCTGCGCGCCGCAGGTGCACGGTCTGCCGGTCGGCGTCGGTCAACGTCACCCCGTACTCCCCGGCGACGTGCTCGTGGATCAGCAACCCCTGGATGGTCCGGGCGATCCCCGCCGGATCCGACGGCACCGCGTCGAGCAGTGATGCGTACGACCCGGCGGAGGTCAGCCGACCCGGCGCTGCGAAGCGGGAGACGTCTGACCGGTCCTGGCCCATCTGTCACTCCTGGTGGGAACCCGGCCACGGCGGGCGTAGCTGTCGCAGCTGCGCACACGGGTGCCGGTTGCGTGGTCTGCGCCCGGCTGGGCGGAACAAGCATCGCAATATTCGCCGGATCGCGATGTCCCGCAGTGATCCGTCTGCGGGGGCGCCTGTTAGGAAGGGACCCTTCCTCTACCTCAGGCGTTAATAAGGGGCCCTTCCTTACACCTCAGGGCGGTGGGGGAGACTTGCGGCATGGCGGCTCGTGGTTTTCCGTACACCGATCTGAAGGATTTTCTCGCGGCGCTGGAGCGCGCGGGCGAACTGCGGCGCGTCGGCGTCCCGGTCGACCCGACGCTGGAGATCAGCGAGATCGTCACCCGGACGGTACGGGCCGACGGGCCGGCGTTGCTGTTCGAGCAGCCCACCCGGGGCGAGATGCCGCTGGCGATCAACCTGTTCGGCACCGAGAAGCGGACCGCGATGGCGCTCGGCGTCGAGTCGCTGGACGAGATCGGTGACCGGATCGGCGAGATGCTCAAGCCGGAGCTGCCGGTGGGCTTCGCCGGCATGATGGGCGGCCTCGGCAAGGTGATGCAGCTCAAGTCGATGCCGCCCAAGAAGGTCAAGACCGCCCCCTGCCAGCAGGTGGTCTACCGGGGGGACGACGTCGACCTGAACCGGCTGCCCGGACTCCAGGTCTGGCCGGGTGACGGCGGGATCTTCCACAACTTCGGGCTGACCCACACCAAGCACCCGGAGACCGGTAAGCGGAACCTCGGCCTCTACCGGCTCCAGCAGCACAGCCACAACACCCTCGGGATGCACTGGCAGATTCACAAGAACTCCACCGCGCACCACGCCGTCGCCGAGCGGCTCGGCCAGCGGCTGCCGGTCGCCATCGCCATCGGCTGCGACCCGGTGGTCAGCTACGCGTCGAGCGCGCCCCTGCCCGCCGACATCGACGAATACCTGTTCGCCGGGTTCCTGCGCGGCGAGCGGGTGGAGATGGTCGACTGCCTGACCGTGCCCTTGCAGGTGCCGGCGCACGCGCAGATCGTGCTGGAGGGCTACCTGGAGCCGGGTGAGCGGCTGCCGGAGGGTCCGTTCGGTGACCACACCGGCTTCTACACCCCGGTCGAGCCGTTCCCGGTGCTGCACGTCGAGGCGATGACCATGCAGCGTGACCCGGTCTACCACTCGATCGTCACCTCGAAGCCGCCGCAGGAGGACCACGGTCTCGGCAAGGCCACCGAGCGGATCTTCGCGCCGCTGCTGCGGTTCCTGATCCCGGACATCGTCGACTACGACCTGCCAGCGGCGGGGGTGTTCCACAACTGCGCGATCGTGTCGATTCGCAAGCGCTACCCGAAGCACGCCCAGAAGGTGATGAACGCGATCTGGGGCGCGCACATGATGTCGCTGACCAAGCTGATCGTGATCGTGGACGAGGACTGCGACGTGCACGACTACCGCGAGGTCGCCTTCCGCGCGTTCGGCAACGTCGACTACGCCCGGGACCTGCTGCTCACCGAGGGGCCGGTGGACCACCTGGACCACTCCTCGTACCAGCAGTTCTGGGGCGGCAAGGCCGGCATCGACGCCACCCGCAAGCTGCCCGAGGAGGGCTACCACCGGGGCTGGCCGGAGGAGATGACCATGACTCCCGAGGTCGTGTCGCTGGTCGACAAGCGGTGGAAGGAGTACGGCATCTGATGGCCGCCACCGCCGTGCAGCCCGCCGAACGCCCCGGGCGGGTGAAGTCCTTCCTCAAGCTCGTGGCGATCGAGCACTCGGTGTTCGCGCTGCCGTTCGCGTACCTGTCCGCGCTGACCGCGATGCAGGTGAACGGCGGGCGGGTGCGCTGGCTCGACCTGCTGCTGATCACCGTGGCGATGGTCGGGGCGCGGACGTTCGCGATGGCCGCGAACCGGATCCTGGATCGCAAGATCGACGCGCGGAATCCGCGTACCGCCAACCGGGAACTGGTGACCGGGGCAGTGAGCCTGCGCACGGCCTGGACCGGCGCGGGCGTCGCCTTGGTGGTCTTCCTGGTCGCCGCCGCCCTGCTCAACCCGCTCTGTCTGGTGCTCGCGCCGCTGGCCGTGGTGCCGCTGGTGGTCTACCCCTACGGCAAGCGGTTCACCAACTGGCCGCACGCCATCCTGGCCGTGGCCCAGATGGTCGGGCCGGTCGGCGCCTGGCTCGCGGTCACCGGCACCCTCGCCGGCTCCGGACCGGCCTGGCTGCTCGGCGTGGCCGTCGGGCTGTGGATCGGCGGCTTCGACCTGATCTACGCCTGCCAGGACGACGAGGTGGACCGGGAGATCGGTGTGCACAGCGTGCCGGCCCGGTACGGTCGCCGCTTCGCGCTGCACGCCTCCACGGTGGCGCACGTGGTCACCTTCGCGCTGTTCGGCTGGTTCGGCGTGCTGGTCGGCTTCGGCTGGCTCTGGTGGATCGGGCTGGCACTCACCGCCGTCGCCTTCGCCTACCAGCATCTGGTGGTCACGCCGACCGACCTGAGCCGGGTCAATCGGGCCTTCTTCACCGCCAACGGGTTCGTCGGGATCGCGTTGTTCGCCTTCGCCCTGCTCGACCTGGTCGTCCGGCTCGGCCTGCGCCCCTGAGCGCGGCCGCCCGGACGCCCGCAGGTGCGCGGTGTTAGGAAGGGCCCCTTCCTATACCGGAGGCGTTAGGAAGGGGCCCTTCCTTCGCTAGGGCGTAGCGGGCACTCTCCATGGTCCAGTCGACGGTGCCGCGCACGGCTCGGGCCACCCCGTCGAGGTGGGCGGTGACCGCCGGGTCCAACGCCGGACCGAACGAGGGCACCGAGTCGCGCAGGCTGACGAACCGGCGCATCGAGTCGTGCCAGCGCTCGGCCGCCAACTCGACGGCGGCGGCCAGCGGCAGGCGGTGCGCGGCGGCCAACGCCAGCACCAGGTTGTGACCGCCGGACACCGCCGCGTCCCGGTCCAGCGAGGCGATGTCGTTGTACCAGGACAGCAGGTCGTTGCCGACGGCGCGCAGCTGACCCAGCCGAGGGTGGTGGTAGACCGCGTCGGGCAGCGGTCGGCCGCTGACGAACTCCACCAGCGGATACGACACGTACGCCGCCGAGGTCGCCCGGCGCAGCTCGACGTACTCCTCGACACCGGGCGCGTGCCCGTTCGTCTTGTTGACCGCCTCCTGCCAGGTGCCGTCGAGGTGGTGGGCGACCGCGTCGGCGAACCGCAGCCGCCAGCAGGCGGGCATCCGGCGGTACGGCTCCCGCCAGGCGTGGACCAGCAGCCGACGGAGCGGACCGATCAGCCCCGGGTGCCGCAGCCGGGTGCCGCCGTGCAGCAGCGCGACCGCTCCGTCGCGCAGGGCGCGGATCTCCTCCGGAGCGTTGCGGTCGGCGGAGTCGCAGGCGTCATCGACCAGGAAGAACCAGGTGAACAACGCGGTCAGGACGCGCAGGTCGGCTTCGGTGGCGTCGGGATAGAGCCGACCCGCGTAGCGGGCGAAACCGGCCAGCCCCAGCCGTTCACGGGTCGGCGCGTCCCACGGCAGCTCGGAGACCAGCCAACCCTGCACGTCGTCGGCGTGCGGGGAAAGCCGTGCCGGGATGGGACAGGCGGCCCGCAGGGCCGCCAGGACGTCGTGGGCACCGTGGGCCGACGACGAGATGATCTCGTCGGTCATCATACTTCCTCTCCGCCCGCCCACGCCCGCGTACCCGGCAGCATGACAGCCCACGGTGGCCCGCGCAGACCCGTCGGGCATCGGCGATGTAACGGTCCGACCTGCGGTGATCACGGGCACCTAGGACACGCGGGCGGGGTGCCCGACCCAGACCACGGGTGACCAGGCAGGCTGGGGGGATGCGCGAACCATGGGTGGTCGGGGTGTCCGGGGCTTCCGGCACCCCGTACGCGGCGGCAGTCATCCGCGGCCTGCTCGACGCCGGGCAGCCGGTGGACCTGATCGTCTCCCGGGCGGCCCGGCTGACTGTCCTCGACGAGACCGGACGGCCGTTCCGGGACGGCCACTGGGCCGAGGACCTGGCCGGCTGGCTCGGGCGGGACATCGGCGCGGCCGACCTGCGGCACTGGCCTGCCGGTGACCTCGCGGCCGGGCCGAGCAGCGGTTCCTACCCGGTACGCGGGATGGTGGTGGTGCCGGCCAGCACGGCGGCATGCGCCGGGATCGCCATCGGCCTGTCCAAGGACCTGTTGCAGCGTGCGGCCGAGGTGAACCTGAAGGAACGGCGACGCGTGGTGGTGGTGCCCCGCGAGACGCCGGTGACCCGGAGCCACCTGGAACATCTCATCGCGCTGCACGACGCTGGTGCTGTGGTGCTGCCAGCCAGTCCCGGCTTCTACGGTGCGGGTGCCGCGGCCTCCGCGGCCCAGCTGGTGGACTTCGTGGCGGGCAAGGTGCTCGACGCCCTCGACGTGCCGCACACCCTGTTCACGCGCTGGGCCGGGAAGTTGAACGCGGACCGGACCTGACGGCCGGTCCGCGTCCCGACCCGCACTTCAGTACATCCCGGCGTTCGCCGGGCCGGCATTCGCCGGGCCGACCGGGCCGGTCGAGGCGGTCGGGCCCGCGTTACGCGGTTTACCCATCTCCTCCGCCTCGTCCAGCATGCCCTCCCCTTCAAGCAGGGCCCGCACCTCGGATTCCCGAAACCGGCGATGCCCTCCTGGAGTCCGGATGCTCCCGATCCGACCCGCCGCCGCCCATCGCGTCACAGTCTTCGGATCAACCCGAAACAGTGCGGCGACTTCACCCGGTGTCAGCAGGCGATCTCCAGTGTCCACAGCCCCCTCCTCGCGTCGACGAAGCCCCCGGCTGAACACACTGCCCCCGGCCGGTGCGAGCCCAGAGCCGTCATGAGGGACGTATGGCAATTACAGCACCAGCGACCTGGCGTGTCCGCCAAACGCGAAAAACGCACTGAGTGGGAAGTTAGTAAATGGTACCGGCGTCACGCCCTCCGAACCCCGGGTATGCGAACTGTCACCCGCTGCCAGGTCAAACGGATGCCGGAGTCCGGGTGTTACGCCCTGCCGACTAGGGTCACAGTCCGTGGACGCCATCGACCTCAACCTCGTGGACCTGCTCCGCAGCAACGCCCGGCTGTCGTACGCCGAACTTGCCCGACAGGTCGGCCTGTCTGCCCCGGCGGTGCACGAGCGGGTCGGGAAGCTGGAATCCGGGGGCGTCATCCGGGCGTACCGCGCCGAGGTCGAGCCGGAGACCATCGGACTGGGCGTGACCGCCCTGATCGGCATCGTGGAGGACTCCGGGGCGGACACCGACGACGTGTTGGAGGCGTTCCGGGCGATGCCCGAGATCGAATCCTGCTACTTCATGGCCGGTGTCGAATCCTTCCTGCTCAAGGCGCGGGTGGGCACCATCGCCGAGTTGGAGCAGTTGATCGTCCGGCTGAACCGGACACCCGGGGTCGCCTCCACCCGTACCGGCATCGCCCTGTCGACCAAGTGGGAGAACCGCCCGCCGCCGGTCGCTCCGCCGCCGACGGTCTGAGCCTGCCGCCGACCGCCTGAGCCTGCCGCCGACCGCCTGAGCCCGCTGCCGCAGGTCGGCTGCTAGGTTTCCGGCGTGACTCAACTCGACCGGTGCGACGAGGCCAGCCGGTGGTGGGTGACCGAGGCCATCGCGGCCGTGGAGGCGGACGCGAACCGGTCCGCCGACACCCACCTGCTGCCGTTCCCGCTGCCCCGGCAGTGGGGGATCGACCTCTACCTCAAGGACGAGTCGGTCCACCCGACCGGCTCGCTGAAGCACCGGCTGGCCCGCTCGCTGTTCCTGTACGGGCTGTGCAACGGCTGGATCGGGCCGAGCACCACGATCATCGAGGCGTCGTCCGGTTCCACGGCGGTCTCCGAGGCGTACTTCGCCCGGATGCTGGGGCTGCCCTTCATCGCGGTGATGCCCGCCTCCACCTCGCCCGAGAAGATCGCCCAGATCGAGTTCCAGGGCGGCCGGTGCCACCTCGTCCAGGACCCGGCGAAGGTGGTCATCGAGGCACGCTGGCTCGCCGAGGACACCGGCGGGCACTACATGGACCAGTTCACCTTCGCCGAGCGGGCCACCGACTGGCGCGGCAACAACAACATCGCCGAGTCGATCTACGCGCAGCTCGCCCTGGAGCGGCATCCGATACCGGCCTGGATCGTGGTCGGCGCGGGCACCGGCGGCACCAGCGCCACCATCGGCCGGTACGCCCGCTACCGGCGGCTGCCCACCAAGCTCTGCGTGGTCGATCCGGAGAACTCCGCGTTCTACCCCGCCTGGCAGGCGGCTGACTGGTCGGTGCGGACCGGCCGAGGCTCCCGGATCGAGGGCATCGGCCGCCCGAGCGTCGAGCCGTCGTTCCTGCCCTCGGTGGTGGACCGGATGGTGCGGGTGCCCGACGCGGCGTCCCTGGCGGCCATGCGGGCCGCTTCGGCGGTGCTGGGCCGACGGGTGGGTGGCTCGACCGGCACCAACCTGTGGGGCGCCTTCGGCCTGATCGCCGAACTGCTGGCCGCCGGCCGTACGGGCTCGGTGGTCACCCTGATCTGCGACGCGGGCGACAGGTACGCCGACACCTACTACGCCGACGAGTGGGTGGCCAAGCAGGGCCTCGATCTGACGCCACACCTGGCCACCATCGACCGCTTCCTGACCGACGGCTCCTGGCCGACCTGAGCCACCGGCGGGCCGTCGAGGGCGTGGCCGGGTGGTGGTCAGCTCAGCGGGTGGGAGCGCGCTCGGCCAGGCCGGGATAGCGCAGGACGTAGCCGTCGGCGTCCACCTCGACCTCGGCGCTGAAACCGTCGCTGGCGTAGCGGAACCGGTGTGGGCCCAGCCCGGTGTACAGCTGCTCGGTGGGCAGCACGGTCAGGCTGGGCAGCAGCACCCAGGCCACGGTTACCGAGTGGGCGGTGTCCGGAGGCGCGGTGTTCAGGCCGAGTCGACGCAGCGGCAGGGTGTTGAACAACGGCGAGCCGCCCAGGTCCACGTCCAGGGCGTCGGCCAGCCGATCCTGGTCCTCCACGCCGGGCAGCCCGGCCGGGGCGTGCCCGGCGGCGGTCAGAACCGCGTCGAGATCACCCTGCTCGGCGGCGGTCACCCGCCATCGTCGCGTCGCCCGTTCAAGGCGTACGCTGCGCCGCCACCCGGCTCCCTCGACCTCGGCCTCCAGACGGACACTCGTCCAGTCGGTGTCGGTGGTCACCTGGTAACGACAGGTGTAGGGAACCGGGTCGACGGCCACCTGGGTGCCCTGCGCCGTCAGCCCGTGGCCGTCGTCGACCACGGCGTGCTCGGCACCCGCGGTATCCGTACGGGTCCACAGCAACGACTTCGGCGTGGTCGACATGAGCCGGACGTTACGCCACCCGGACGAGCCGGGCAGCGTATGCGCCGAAGACCAGCACCGCGAGCGAAACGCCCAGGTCAGTAGCTGTGGGCCCGCGATCGGCCGCCCGTACCTCGGTGGTCCTCGCGCGGCCGTTCGCGCTGGCTCCAACCCTCCGACCGGCCGCCCCGCTCACCGCCGAAACGACGCTCGCCGCGCGGGTGGTCGTGGTAGCGACGGTCGCCCGGTGCCTGCTCCGCGTAGCGGCGGTCGCCCCGGTGACCACGGTCGGCGTAACGGCGTTCCCCGGTGGGCCGGTCGCCGAAGCGGCGGGGTCCACCCGGTCGGCTGCTGCTGCGCTGGCGCGGCGGCTCCGGCTCGTCCCGCACCGGCACCCCGCTGGGCTCCCGCGCCCCGGTCAGCTCGGCCAGGACCGGGTCACCGGCGCGTACCCGGGCCTGGGCCGGCTCCACACCGGCCTTCTCCAGCATCGCCAGGGTGGTGCGGCGCTGCTTCGGGAGCACCAGGGTGGCCACCGCACCGGCCTCACCGGCTCGGGCGGTACGCCCAGCGCGGTGCAGGTAGTCCTTCGGGTCCTTCGGCGGGTCGACGTGCAGCACGAGGGAGACACCGTCGACGTGGATGCCCCGGGCCGCGACGTCCGTGGCGACCAGGACGCTGGTCCGCCCCTCGCGGAACTCCGCCAGGGTGCGGGTACGCATCCGCTGGGTCTTGCCGCCGTGCAGCCCACCGGCGCGTACGCCCACGGCGGCGAGCTGGTTGACCAGCCGGTCCACACCCAACTGGGTACGCGCGAACACGATGGTCCGGCCCGCCCGCGCGGCGATCGACGCGGTCACCGGGAACTTGTCCTGCGGCGGGATGAGCAGCAGGTGGTGGTCCATGGTGGACACGGCTGCGGTCGGCGGTGCGGTCGAGTGGGTGACCGGGTCGGTCATGAACCGCCGCACCAACGCGTCGACGTCACCGTCCAACGTGGCCGAAAAGAGCAGCCGCTGCGTGTCGGCCGGCGTCTTCGCCAACAACTCGGTGACCTCGGGCAGGAAGCCCATGTCGGCCATCTGGTCGGCCTCGTCGAGCACGGTGATCTCGACGTCGTCGAGCTGGCAGACACCCCGGTCGATCAGGTCGGCGAGCCGACCCGGGGTGGCCACCACCACCTCGACCCCGCGCCGCAGGGCATCGATCTGCCGGTCGTACGGGACGCCGCCGACGGCGGTCTTGAGGAACACGCCGACCGCCTTGCCCAGCGGCAGCAGCGCCTCGTTGACCTGCATGGCCAGTTCCCGGGTGGGCACCAGGACCAGCGCGCGTGGCCGCCGGGGGCGGGCCCGCTCACCGGCGGCGATCCGGGCCAGCAGCGGCAGCCCGAACGCGAGGGTCTTGCCGGAGCCGGTCTGCCCACGACCCAGCACGTCGCGCCCGGCGAGCGCGTCGGGCACGGTGGCCTGCTGGATCTCGAACGGAGTGGTGATGCCCTGCCGGTCGAGGGCGCGGACCAGCGGCGCGGGAAGCCCCAGCGTGCCGAAGGTGACCGGGGTGTCGGGGGTGGTGGTGCCGGCCGGTTGCGGCGCGGCGGGAAGGTCGGGAGAGAACGGGGGCATGCTGAGGTCAGCGGAGGTGGTCAAGAACTGCCTTTCAAGCGGGGCGCATCTTCGCGATGTCCCGCTGCGGCCATGGCCGCCGGATCTTCCGCAAGATCGCCCATGGGCGCGTGGTCACGCGCCAGGTCAATGATCGCTGCCCAGTGTACGGCGAGCGGCGGCGGCCCACGCGCCGTGGAGTCGGGTAGTGGGCGGACTCACCACCCTCCGCGAGCCTTCGGTCACCCCGTCAGGCCGCTGCCGAAGCC
This sequence comes from Micromonospora sp. DT48, assembly GCF_049844495.1. Taxonomy (NCBI): domain Bacteria; kingdom Bacillati; phylum Actinomycetota; class Actinomycetes; order Micromonosporales; family Micromonosporaceae; genus Micromonospora; species Micromonospora sp. DT48. The sequence continues at coordinate 192,875 of NZ_JBNCLE010000006.1, read as the reverse complement.
GGACAGCGCGTTGTTCGCGAAGAGCACCACCAAGACGCTGATCGCCACCAACACCCCCAGCGCGATGGCCATCAGGATCACCACGCGCAGCGTGCTGCTGGACTTCTCGCTGGCCGTGTCCGCCCAGCCCTGAGCCAGGATGTGCCCGGTCAACGAGCCGGAGTTCTCCTCCCCGGCCGGGAAGGCCACCGTCGCGGAACTCTCCCCTCCGGCGTAGTACGCGCTCAGGTCGGTACCTCCGGGGCGGTGCCCCTGGGGCGGCGCGACGTGCGGCGTCGCCGGAGCGCCGGTCCCCACCCGGGCGGTGGGCTCGGATCCGGCCGACGGTCGGATCGTTCCCGGGCCGGTCTCCGGCGTGGTGACGGCGGCGATCGGGGTGGTCGAGCCCGGACGGAGGCCCGGACGCGCCGAGGGTCGTGGTGCCATCGCCGGTGAGATGGGCGCCGGGTCGTCCCGACGCCCGGCGGGGGTGGTCGGTGGCGGCCAGACCGGCAGGGCCGGGGCCGGTACGACAGGTGCCGCAGCGATTCCCCCACCGGTGGGCGGGACCGCCCGCGACGGTGCGGCGGAAGGCGCGGCCCCGGCGGTCGCCGGAGGAGGCGGAAACGGTGGTGCCGGCATCGGGCCCGGTGGCGGTGGCGGCGGGGGCACCGGAGGGCCGGGCGGCGGCGTCGGTGGCCCGGGAACCGGTGGCGTGGGCCGGGGGCCGGGCGGCGGCTCCGGAGGGTACGGCCCAGGCGGTGGGGTCGGTGCTGGCGGTGGCGGGGTCGGCGCGGGTGGGGCCGGTACGGGCGCCGGGGTGGGGGCCGGCGCTGGTGGGGTCGGTTCGGGTGTCGGCGGGCGGGGAGCGGGCTCCGGCTCAGGGGTGGGTGGTGTCGGTGGTTCGGCCGGCTCGCGTGGCTGGGCGGGCTCCGGCGGCGTGACCGGCTTCGGTTCGGTCGGCGCGGACCGGTAGACGCCGCTCGCCTTGCCGCCGCCTCCGGCCGACTGCGCCTCGTCCGCGCTCACCCGGCTGATGCCTGGTACCCGGACGCTGGCCCGCGCCGGTTTCGATGATCCGGCCTCCCGGTCCGGCGAGGCCGCCTCCCGCTGCCCGGGGACACTCGCCTTCCCGGTCACCGCCGCCGCTGCGGCGGGACCTGCGGCGACGCTGCCCTCCACCGCTGCGGGACCGGCGACGGCTCCACCCGTCACCGCTGCCGGTGCTGCGGCGACAGCTCCGCCCGCCGCTGCTGCGGGAGCGGCGACAGCTCCGCCCGCCACCGGTTCGGCGGTGGCGGTGGCGCGGTAGGTGGTTCCCCCGCCAGATCCGGGCGTGCCGACCGGTGGCTCGCCGTGGGCCACACTGCCGGGTACCGCTACCCGGGCGACTCCTGCCCGGCCTCGGGCCGGTATCGACCGATGGTCGGCGGCACCCGCCGTGGCACGGGCAGCGGGCGACGAGGTTTCCGCAGCCTCGGCGGCGGCCTCGTTCCCTGCCGGTGCCGGGGCGGTGCCGGCGCTCTGTTCGGCGGTGGCGGTGGGGGTGGGGGCCGGACTGACCGGTCCCGCCGGAACCTCGTGCTCCGTCATCGTCGCCTCCGCGCCACGCTCGCAACCGGACCCGTACCGCCGGGACCGGGAATGCCTGAGAGACACCGTGCCACATTCCACCCGCGCGGCACACCCAGAGCGCATACCCCGTTCCAGGTGTCATCGGCGGCCGACAAATCGGACATCAGTGGTTACCGATCACACCTGTACCGTGACGTGCGCACCTGCCGTCCGGGACGGGTGCCGGCCGGGTCAGCGTCCGCTGGCCGCCGAAGGACTGGCCGAGGCGCTGTCCTCCGGCGTCGCGCTGCTGGCCCCCGTGGTCGGATCGACCGTGCCGGTGGAGGTGGTCGGCGTGAGGCTACTGGCACCGAGGGTCGGCGAGGCGGGCGCCGACGAGGTGGCCGACGGGGTGGTCGAGTCTGACGGGGTCGCGGACGGGGTGGTCGAGTCCGACGGGGTCGGCGACGGGGTGGTGGAGCCCGAGGGGGTCGGCGACGGCGTCGTGCTGCCCGACGGGGTGGGCGACGGGGTCGGCTTCGGCGTCTTGGTGGGCGTCGGCTTCGGCGTGGGCTTGGGCGTCGGCTTCGGCGTGGGGGTCGGCGGCTGCGACGGGGTGGGCGAGGACGTCGGTGCCGGAACCGCGCCCACCACCCGGGTCGCGGCGTAGAGCCGGGACCAGCGGACCGTGGAGATCTTCACCACGTCGCCGGTGGTCGGCGCGTGGATCATCTTTCCGCCGCCGATGTACATCCCCACGTGGTGGATGCTCTGCCAGTTGCTGCCGGAGGCGAAGAAGAGCAGGTCACCGGGGAGGAGAGCATTGCGGGGCACGGTCCGGGAGCGGGTCGCGCGGTACTGGTCGCGGGAGACCCGAGGCAGTTGCCGGTAGCCCGCCGACCGGTACGCCGCCCACATCAGGCCCGAGCAGTCGAACGCGTCCGGGCCCTCGGCCGCCCAGACGTACGGGTCGCCGAGCTGCTTGCGGGCGTACGCGACAGCGGCCTGCGCGACGGGATGGGCGACCAGGCCGCCGGCCGGCTGGTCGACGTAGTCGGCGCCGAGTTGCTGCTCGGCGGCCTCCTGCTGCCGGGCCAGCTCGACGAGTTTCGCGGCGTTCTCGTCGCGGAGCTTGATGAGCTTCGCCTCGGCGTCGCGCAGCGCCTGCCGGGTGGCGGTGTACTGCTGCTCGACGCCCTGAAGCCGGGACTGGGCGGCCGTGTACGCCTGTGTCGCCACCTGCTCGTCGGCCCGGGTGCGGGCCAGCTCACCCTCGGCCGGGCCGGTGGCGTGCTCGACCTTCTCCCCCCGGTTCGCCCGGCTGAGCAGCTCCAGGTGACGCAGGTCGGAGGCGAAGTCGCCGGGCGGCAGTGCGGCGGCTGCCTTGAGCGCCTCGGCGGCGACCTGATCCGCGCGCTGCTGCGCCAGCCGGACCGCGCCTCGAGCGAACTCCAGATCCCGTTGGGCGGCGTTGAACTGGGCCTGTACCTCGTTGCGCTGCTGCTCGAGTTCGAGTAGCTGGGTGCCCAGCTCGGCGACGCGAGCCTCGGCGGCGTTGATCTGGGCTTCCAGCGTGTTGGCGACCGGGGTGTCGAGCGACGGGAGGCCGGGCGTGGTGCCGGCGGGCGCGCCGGGTAGCTGGAGCTGGCCGGTGACGACCGGACGGGAGCCGGTGTCGGGCACCGTGACGGGGACGCCCGGCTCGGCGTACGCAGGTGTGGCGAGGACCGCGCTGGCGACCGCGGCGAGCAGGGCGGACCAGAGCGCCGGCCGTAGCACCGGTGAGATCACCGGCCCTCGTCGCCGCTGCCGTCCGTCCGCGTTGTCGATCATCCCGCTCCCCGTCCGGCGCTGCTCTGCCACGCTCGGTCCGCGCGGCGGTTCGGGACGCTACCAGTGTGTGTCGTGCCCCACCCTGTCTTACCTCACCCGGCGCACCGGTGTCGATGTCCTTACGGGTAACGGGAGCCTGAGAGTCTGCTGGCGACGCCCACGATGTGAGTTGCCAGCACGGCCGACGTAGGCTCGGGTGGCGACCGCGTTCCGGTCGCGACCGCAGGTGGAAGGGGACGGGGCTTTCGATGGACGCCGGACTCAAGCGCGAACTCGAAGCAAAGGTGTACGCGGGGGAGCGACTGACTCGTGAGGACGGGATCGCCCTCTACGCCAGCGACGACCTGACCTGGTTGGGGCGGCTGGCCCACCACAAGCGCACCGAGATGAACGGCGACCGGGTGATGTTCAACGTCAACCGGCACCTGAATCTGACCAACGTGTGCAGCGCGAGCTGCGCGTACTGCTCGTTCCAGCGCAAGCCGGGCGAGAAGGACGCGTACACCATGCGCATTGACGAGGCGGTTCGTAAGGCCAAGGAGATGGAGGACGAGCAGCTCACCGAGCTGCACATCGTCAACGGCCTGCACCCGACCCTGCCGTGGCGCTACTACCCCAAGGTGCTGCGTGAGCTGAAGGCGGCGCTGCCGAAGGTCAACCTCAAGGCGTTCACCGCCACCGAGGTGCAGTGGTTCGAGAAGATCAGCGGCCTGAGCGCCGACGAGATCCTCGACGAGCTGATGGACGCCGGTCTGGAGTCGTTGACCGGTGGCGGCGCGGAGATCTTCGACTGGGAGATCCGACAGCACATCGTCGACCACGCCTGCCACTGGGAGGACTGGTCGCGCATCCACCGCCTGGCCCACAGCAAGGGCATGAAGACGCCGTCGACGATGCTCTACGGGCACATCGAGGAGCCCCGGCACCGGGTCGACCACGTGCTGCGGCTGCGCGAGTTGCAGGACGAGACCGGCGGCTTCCAGGTCTTCATCCCGCTGCGCTACCAGCACGACTTCGTGGACTCGGCGGACGGCAAGATCCGTAACCGGATCCAGGCCCGCACCACGATGGCCTCACCGGCCGAGTCGTTGAAGACCTTCGCCGTCTCCCGACTGCTGTTCGACAACGTCCCGCACGTCAAGTGCTTCTGGGTGATGCACGGCCTGTCGGTGGCCCAGTTGTCGCTCAACTTCGGTGTGGACGACCTGGACGGCTCGGTCGTGGAATACAAGATCACCCACGACGCCGACTCGTACGGGACGCCGAACACCATGCACCGCGACGACCTGCTGCACCTCATCTGGGACGCCGGGTTCCGTCCGGTCGAGCGCAACACCCGCTACGAGGTGGTCCGCGAGTACGACGCCGCTCCCACGCTGGCCGAGCGCCGGTCCGAGCCGCAGCAGGTCTGGGCCTGACCCGACGCGTACCCTGGCACGACGATGACTGAGCAGCAGAGCACCTTTCCCCGTCGGGACGCCGAGGGGCGCATCCGCACCCTGGGTGACCTGATGGGGATCGCGCTGGCCGGGGTGGTCATCGGGCTGCTGGTACTAGCGATCTTCGACGGGGCGTTCGCCTGGTTCGGCGCGGGTGAGTTCGGTCAGGCCAACGGCTGGCTGGCGGTGATCCTGCCGGCCTGGCTGTTCTGGGAGGACTTCCGCGCCTGGGGCTTCGGTGCGCCCCGGGTGGTGGCCGGGCTGGTGGCGGTGGCGACGGCGGTGGTCTCCGGGCTGCTGGTGGCCGGTGCGGCGGCGGGGTTGCCGGCGTTGCTGTCCGGCGTGTTCGCCGCGACCACGTTCACCGTGGTCTACGCGGTCATCTGGTTTCCCGGCGTTCGCTGGCTGGCCAACCGCACCGGCTGAGACTCCGCGTCCCGGGTGGTGCGGCAGGCCGGGCGACCAGGTGGACCGGGTGGTCGGGCAGGATCTACCGGAGTGCCGTCGCGGACGGTGGAGATACGGAAGTGGTGACGTGAGCGAGCGGAGCGAACGAACGTGAGTGCGGCGGTCAAGTACACGCTCGGCCGGATCGGCCTGTTCGTGGTCGTGGTGGCCGCGTTGTGGCCGGTCGACATGGACATCTTCCTCAAGCTGATCCTGGCGCTGCTGTTCTCCGCCGCCGTGTCGTTCTTCCTGCTCAAGGGGTTGCGCGACGAGATGGCCGAGGAGATGGCCGCCGCCGCCGAGCGTCGCCGGGTGGAGAAGGAACGCCTGCGGACGGCGCTGGCCGGTGAGGACCAGGTCGACGGCGCGGCGGACGACCGGTCCGCCGACGAGAAGGGCTGAGCGGCCACCCGGTTTCGTGGCATGTCGGCGATGCATGTCGCCGACATGAGGATCCGGCTGGGATGGGCCAAACAACGATCAATGTTGATATGACCATGTGACTGGTGGTGGGCTGTCCGCCACCGTGCGGGTTTACCGCGCCTCCAGGAGGTTGTCCATGGCCTTCCGTTCCATCTCTGTCCGCCGTTCCCTGGCGCTCGTCGTCGCCGCCGGGTTCGGCCTGCTGACCATCGCCGCGCCACCGGTGTCCGCCGATCCGGTGCCCAACCGGGACGAACAACCGGCGGCGGCGTCCTATCGGGTGCTCGGCCCCAAGACCCTCGCCGACCGCAGCGCGGTCGCCCGTACCGGTGCCGCCATCGACTACTCCGAGCACGGGGTGCTGCACGTCTCGGCCACCCGGGCCGAAGCCGCCGCGATCACCAGGCTCGGGTTCCGACTGGAGGAGATCCCCGAGGTTCCGAACGACCGGGGCCACAGCCACGCCGAGGGGGACGTCGGCGCACTCGGCTTCCCGGCGGCCGACTCGAACTTCCACGACTATCCGGAGATGATCGCGGCGGTCAACAAGGTGGTGGCCGATCACCCGACGATCGCACGGAAGATCAGCATCGGCACCTCGTACGAGGGCCGTGACCTGGTCGCGGTGAAGATCTCCGACAACGTCGCCACCGACGAGAACGAGCCGGAGATCCTGTTCAACGCCCAACAGCACGCCCGCGAGCACCTGACCGTCGAGATGGCGCTCTACCTCATGAACCTCTTCACCGACAACTACGGCTCCGACTCCCGGATCACCAACCTGGTCAACAACCGGGAGATCTGGATCGTGCCGTCGGTGAACCCGGACGGCAGCGAGTACGACATCGCCACCGGCTCCTACCGGTCGTGGCGCAAGAACCGTCAACCCAACAGCGGATCGTCGTACGTCGGCACCGACCTGAACCGGAACTGGGGCTACAACTGGGGTTGCTGCGGCGGCTCGTCCGGCTCCACCTCCTCGGAGACCTACCGGGGGCCGTCGGCCTTCTCCGCTCCCGAGACGCAGGCGCTGCGCAACTTCGTCAACAGCCGGGTCGTCGGTGGGGTGCAGCAGATCAAGGCGAACATCGACTTCCACACCTACTCCGAGCTGGTGCTCTGGCCGTACGGCTACACGTACAACAACACCGCTCCGGGCATGACCGCCGACCAGTACAACACCTTCGCCACCATCGGCCGGCAGATGGCGGCGACCAACGGCTTCACCCCGCAGCAGTCCAGTGACCTGTACATCACCGACGGCAGCAGCATCGACTGGATGTGGGCGAACCACGGCATCTGGGCGTACACCTTCGAGCTGTACCCGCGCTCGGCCTCCGGCGGCGGCTTCTACCCGCCCGACGAGGTCATCCCGCAGCAGACCTCGCGCAACCGTGAGGCGGTGCTGATCCTCTCCGAGTACGCCGACTGCCCGTACCGGGCCATCGGCAAGCAGGCACAGTACTGCGGTAGCGGCGGTGGGGGCACCACGGTCTGGTCGGACACCTTCGAGACCTCGACCGGCTGGACGACCAACCCCAACGGCACCGACACCGCGACGTCGGGTCAGTGGGAACGGGGTGCCGCACAGGCCACCAACTCCAGCGGTGCCAAGCAACTCACCCCGTACGCGGGCAGCAACGACCTGGTCACCGGCCGGCTCGCCGGTAGCGGTGCGGGCGACTACGACGTCGACGGCGGCGTGACCAGCGCCCGATCCCCGGCCATCACCCTGCCGTCCAGCGGAACGTTGACGCTGTCCCTGGCGTGGTATCTGGCCCATGGCTCGAACTCGTCCTCGGCGGACTACTTCCGGGTCAGCGTGGTGCACAACGGCGGCACCACAACGCTGCTCAACCAGACCGGCGCGGCCAGCAACCGCAACGGTTCCTGGACGGTGTCGAACCTCAGCCTCACGCCGTACGCCGGCCAGTCCATCCGGATCCTGGTAGAGGCCGCGGACGTCTCCACGGCCAGCCTCGTCGAGGCGGCGGTGGACAACATCACCATCACCGCCTCCTGAAACACCCGCTGAGGTCTGACGGGGCCCTGCGGTGTCCCCCGCAGGGCCCCGTCGCACCGTGCGCTACGGTCTAACCGACCCGTTCCAGCGAAGCCGGTGAGACACCGGCGCTGTCCCGCAACTGTGATGCCCCGTTACCGGGGATGAGCCAGGTCGCCTGGGGCGTGGTCGCGAACCGCGCTCTCGAGGAAGGGCGCCTCGCGGACGGGTGCCACCTCGGCTCTCTGTCGGCGAAGCAGCACATCCTCGACCGACAGGAGGACCGATGTTCAGACGTACCCCCAAGGTCTTCGCCGCCGCTCTGGCGGTGGCCGCGCTCACGCTCGGCGCCTGCGCCGAGAAGACCACCGACGCTCCCGCAACCGGCGGCGGCTCGGACACCTCGTTCCCCGTCACGGTCGGCTCCGTGACGCTGGAGGAGCGGCCCCAGAAGATCATCTCGCTGTCGCCGAGCGCCACCGAGATGCTCTTCGCCGTCGGTGCCGGTCCGCAGGTCGTCGCCGTCGACGACCAGTCCAACTACCCCGCCGACGCGCCGAAGTCGGATCTCTCCGGTTACCAGCCGAACGCCGAGGCCATCGCCGCGAAGGACCCGGACCTGGTGGTGCTCAGCGACGACCGCAACAAGATCGTCGACCAGCTCACCACGCTCAAGATCCCGGTCTACCAGACCCCGGCGGTGCAGACGCTCGACGAGTCCTACCGGCAGATGACCGAGCTGGGGATTCTCACCGGCAACGCCACCGAGGCGGCCGACGTGGTCCAGCGGATGAAGGACGACATCGCGAAGCTCGTCTCCGAGGTGCCGCAGCGGGCCCAGCCGCTCACCTACTTCCACGAGTTGGGCCCGGAGCTGTACACCGCGACCAGCAAGACCTTCATCGGCTCGATCTACAGCCTCGCCGGGTTGGAGAACATCGCCGACCCGGCCGACGCCGACGGCAAGAACGGCGGATACCCGCAGCTGTCCCAGGAAGTGATCGTCGACGCCGATCCGGACTTCATCTTCCTGTCCGACGTGAAGTGCTGCGCACAGAACGCGGCGACGGTCAAGGCACGCAGTGGCTGGTCGGCGCTGACCGCGGTGCGGCAGAACCAGATCGTGGAACTCGACGACGACATCGCCTCCCGCTGGGGGCCGCGCGTGGTGGACCTGCTGCGGACGATCGTCGACGCCATCGCCAAGGTGTCCCAGTGACGATGAACGCCGGGCGGTGACGGGTTCCCCGCCATGGCCCTCTCGCTGAAGCGCCACGGCGACGCGCCGGTCGGGGCTCTCACCCCGCCCCGACCGGCGGGCCTGCGCAAGCGCTGGCTCGCCGCAGGTGTGCTCGCCGTGCTCGTCACGCTGGTGGTCGGGGTGTCGCTCGGCCCGGTCAGCCTGCCGCCCGGCAGTGTCGCGATCGAGCTGCTGAACCTGCTGCCCGGGGTACACCTGGACAGCGGGCTCACCGAGCGGGAGATCGCCATCGTCACCGAGCTACGGCTGCCCCGGGTGGTGCTCGGCCTGCTGGTCGGCGGGCTGCTCGCGTTGGCCGGCGGCACCTACCAGGGGGTGTTCCGCAACCCGCTGGCCGACCCGTACCTGCTCGGCGTGGCGGCCGGGGCCGGGCTGGCGGTCACCGTGGTGCTGACCCTGGGGGTCGGGGCTGGTGGCGCGTTGAGCGGATTGCCGGTCACCGTTCCGCTGGCCGCCTTCGTCGGCTCCCTCGGTGCGGTGGCGATGACCTACCTGCTCGGCTCGGCCGGTGGGCGCAGCCGCTCCCCGGCCGCCCTGATCCTGGCCGGGGTGGCCGTCTCCGCGTTCCTCAGCGCCGGTCAGACGTACCTGCTGCAACAGCACGCGGAGAGCCTCCAGCAGGTGTACTCGTGGCTGCTCGGGCGGCTGGCCACCGCCGGCTGGCAGGACGTCCTGCTGGTCCTGCCGTACTTCGCGCTGACCAGCCTGATCACCCTGCTGCACGGCCGGGAGCTGGACGTGCTCTCGGTCGGCGACGACGAGGCGGCCAGCCTCGGCCTGCACCCGCAGCGGTCCCGGTACCTGCTGATCGCCGCCGCCTCGCTCGGCACCGCCGCCGCGGTCTCCGCCTCCGGCCTGATCGGCTTCGTCGGCATCATCGTGCCGCACACCGTACGGATGCTGGCCGGGGCGAGCTACCGGGTGATCCTGCCACTGTCGCTGCTGTTCGGAGGGGCTTTCCTGGCCTTGACCGACGTGGTGGCGCGGACCGCCGCCGCGCCCGAGGAGATCCCGATCGGGGTGGTCACCGCGCTGCTCGGCGGCCCGTTCTTCGTGGTGGTGCTGCGCTCGGCCCGGCGGGTGCTGACATGACGCCGTCCGTCCCCGCCGTCGACCTCCGTGACCTGCGGATCAGCCTGGACGGTGCACCGATCCTCACCGGCGTCGACCTGACCGTCAGCGCCGGTGAGTGGGTCACGGTGATCGGTCCCAACGGCGCGGGCAAGTCCACGCTGCTGCGCGCCGTCGGTGGCCTGCTGCCCACGCCGGACGCCGTCCGGCTGTTCGGTACGCCGATCGGTGAGCTGCGGCGCCGGGAACGGGCCCGGGTGGTGGCCACGGTCGCTCAGGCACCTGTCGTACCGCCCGGCATGGCGGTGCTGGACTACGTGCTGCTCGGGCGTACCCCGTACATCGCGCCGCTGGGCCGGGAGTCCGCTGCCGACCTCGCCGTGGTGCACGAGGTGCTCGACCGGCTGGATCTCGCCGGTTTCCACGACCGCGAGCTGGCCACCCTCTCCGGTGGCGAGCGGCAGCGGGTCTTCCTGGCGCGGGCGCTGGCCCAGGGCGCCACCCTGCTGCTGCTCGACGAGCCCACCAGCGCCCTCGACATCGGCCACCAGCAGGAGGTCCTCGAACTGGTCGACCAGCTGCGTCGCACGCACAACCTGACGGTGGTGGCCACCATGCACGACCTCTCCATCGCCGGTGAGTACGCCGACCGCATGGTGCTGCTGGCGGACGGCCGGATCGTCGCCGCCGGCACCCCTGCCGAAGTCCTCACCGAGGACCTGCTGTCCCGCCACTACCGCGCCAGCGTCCGCGTCATCCCCGGCCCGCACGGTCCCCTGGTCCTACCCACCCGCCCCACCCGCGACGGCGCGGTCGGGGCACCCGACCTGGGCCGCGACTCGTCCTGAACCAGGAGCGTGAAGGTGGGTCAGGAGGCCAGGGCGATGAGGGAGAAGAGGGCGCCGTCGGGGTCGCGGAGGGCGGTGAGACGACCGGCGGGTACGTCCCGTGGCGGGACCAGGATCGTGCCGCCCAGTTCGGCGGCACGGGCCGCGGTGGCGTCCGCGTCGGCGACGGAGAAGTACAGCGTCCAGTAGGCCGGGGAGTCGGCCGGGAAATCGTCACCCAGCGGCGGCATCATGCCCGCCACCAGACGGTCGCCGAGCCGCCATCCGGTGTAGGCGGCCTGCCCCATCGGCTCCTCCTCCGGCTGCCAGCCGAAGACCAGCTCGTAGAAGACCCTCGCCCCGTCCGGGTCGGGGGTGACCAGCTCGGTCCAGCTCATCGCCCCGGGAGTGTCGAACACCTCGGCACCGGCGAAGGTCATCGGCTGCCAGACACTGAACGCGGCCCCGGCCGGGTCGGTGAAGACCGCCATCCGGCCCCGGTCGAAGACGTCGAACGGCGGCACCACGACCTGCCCACCGGCCCGCTCCACCCGACCGGCGACCAGGTCGGCGTCGTCGGTGGCGACGTACGTCGACCAGATCGGCACCTGGTCCGGCACCGCCGGTGGACCCACCCCGGCCACCGCCCGGCCGCCGAGCAGGAAGACCGTGTACCCGCCCGCCTCCGGCTCCGGGTCGACCCGGCCGGTCCAGCCGAACAGTTCCGGGTAGAACCGGCGGGCCGCGTCCAGTCCCGGCGTCGCCAGGTCGGCCCAGCAGGGCGTACCCGGCGCGATGCTGACCACGGCCACCCCTCTCGTCCGGCAGCCGCCTGGCCACCCTGCTCGCCTCGGCGGCCACCGGCCGCTCCCTTCGGGCATGGTGGCACCGGTCCGCCGCCGCCCGGGGCGGAAACGGGCGGAACGTCAACTGAACCGGCGACCGTAGCGGGGTGTGCGGCGTCAGCCCAGCGGCTCGGGCAGCGGCGCGGTGTGCAGCACGGACAGCCGGGACACCGCCCGGGTGAGCACCACGTAGAGCCGGTGCAGGCCGCGCGGTTCGGCGGCGACGATGGCGGCCGGCTCGACCGTGATGACGTGGTCGTACTCCAGGCCCTTCACCAGCGTCGCGGGCATCACCGTGACGCGCGCCTCGGCCGCCGGCTCGTCGGCGGTCGCGGTCTCGATCCCCGCCCCGGTCAGCGCCGCCCGCAGCGCGTCCACGGCATCGTCGGCGGCGATCACGGCAATCGACCCCTCGTGCGTGAGCGCCGCCCGCACCTCGGCCACCGTCGCATCGGCGAGATCGCTCACGGTACGCACGTCGAGCGTGCCGTCCCCGCGCAGCGACTCGGCCGGTGGCACGTCGACGGCCAGTGCCGGAAGCAACCGGTTGGCGAAGGCGAGCACGACGGCGGGCACCCGGAAACCGATGGTCAACGGCACCACGGAAGCCTCCGGCTTGCCCAGGTGGCGCAGGCTCTCCCGCCAGTCGGTGGCCGCCCACGGCGCGGTGGCCTGCGCCAGGTCGCCGAGGAGGGTGAGCGAGCCGTGCTCGCTGCGCCGGGCGATGACCCGGCACTGCATCGGGGACAGATCCTGAGCCTCGTCGACCACCACGTGCCCGTAGCCCGCCGACCGTTCGAGCAGCCCGGCCGCCTCGTCGATGAGCACCGCGTCGGCGGCCGTCCACCGGGTCGCCTTCGCCGTCCGGCCCAACCTGGTGCCACCGGCGGCGCGCCCGGCCCCGCCGGTGAGCAGCCGCTGTTCGTTGTCGGTGAGCAGGCCGTCGGCGGCTCGGGCGAGCCGATCGGCGTCGGTGTACAGCGCGTGCAGCAGACCGTCCGGGGTGAGCGCCGGCCAGACCGCGTCCAGCAACTCGGTGACCGGCTTCGACTTGCCCATCCGGCGCAGCCACGCGTCGCTCGGTGACTCCGCCCGCCGCGCCTCGGCCTGTCGTTGCAGCAACCCGACCACCCGGGCCCGGACCCGGTCCCGCCCGACCGCGTACGGCAGCCGCTCCGCGCGGGTGTCGTGGACCAGCCGGTGCAGCGGCTCCAACCCGATCCGCCAGCGGAACGAGCCGTCGGAGACGAGCACCGGTTCGGTCGGCTCTCCGATGTACGCGTCGACAGCCCGGCGCAGCACCTCGGCCATCCGCGCGTCGTGTTTGAGGGTGGCCACCTCCGGCGGGTCGACCGCCCGCACCGGCACCCGGTCGACCAGGTCCTCCACGGTGGCCTGCTCCACCTCGACCTCACCCAGCGCGGGAAGCACCGCCGCGATGTAGCCGAGGAACGCCCGGTTCGGCCCCACGACCAGCACCTTCGACCGCCGCAACCGCTCCCGGTGCAGGTAGAGCAGGTATGCCGCGCGGTGCAGCCCGACGGCGGTCTTCCCGGTGCCTGGCGCGCCCTGCACACAGATCGAGTCGGCCAGGTCGGCCCGGACGAGTTCGTCCTGCTCGGGCTGGATGGTGGCGACGATGTCGCGCATCGGCCCGACCCGGGGACGTTCGATCTCGGCGGTGAGGATCCGGCTGGCCCGGCCGAGTTCCTCGCCCCGGTTCAGGTGCTCGTCCTCGAAGCTGGTCAGCTGCCCGTCGCCGAAGCCGAACCGGCGCCGTACCGCCAAGCCCTGTGGATCTCGGGCGCTGGCCCGGTAGAACGCGCGGGAGACCGGCGCGCGCCAGTCCAGCACCAACGGCTCGCCCTGTTCGTCGGTGACGTGCCGGCGACCCACGTGGTAGCGGCGGCCGGCGTGATCGGCGTCCACGTCGTCGAAGTCGAGCCGGCCGAAGAAGAGCGGGGTACGCGGGTCGTCGGCGAGTTCGGCGACCCGCCGGGCCAGGTGCCGGCCGAGCTGTTCGGCGGTGTACGCGTCCCCGGCCACCTTGTCGCCGGTGGCGAAGAGGGCTTCGGCGCGTTCGCGCATCCGGTGCAGTGCCGCGCGTGACCGGGTCAGGTGCGCGCGTTCGGCGGCCAGTTCATCCGCCAACGCGTTCGGCGGGGAGATCTCTCGGGCGTGCAGGCTCATCCATGTACTCCTCGGCACGGGAAGAAGGCTGCCGCTCGCGTTTCCGACTCGTGGGTCGGCGCGGGACGTCCGCTGCGGTGCTACTCACCGCGGCCGTCAGGCGGGGACGAACAGCCTACTGGAGGGCGTGCCGTGGACAACCGATTTTCCCGCTGGCCGTCGGCGGTGCGGGGTTGGCCACTTCGACGGCGTCCCGCTGAGCAGGTCACGGGCGGTGGGGATACGGTCGGGGCATGGTCGAGCGCCTCGCCCGCCCCCGCGTCGGGCACATCCAGTTCCTCAACTGCCTGCCCATCTACTGGGGGCTGATGCGTTCCGGCGCGCTGCTCGACGTCGACCTGCGCAAGGACTCACCGGACCGGCTCAGCGCCCAACTCGTCGCCGGTGACCTGGACATCGGGCCGATCACTTTCGTCGAGTACCTGCGGCACGCCGACGACCTGCTGCTCCTGCCCGATCTGGCGGTCGGCAGCGACGGGCCGGTGCTGTCGGTCAACCTGGTGAGCACCCGGCCGCTGGCTGATCTCGACGGTGCCCGGGTGGCGCTGGGCTCCACCTCACGGACCGGCGTCCTTCTCGCCCAGCTGCTGCTGCGCGAGCGGTACGGCGTCCGCCCGGAGTACTTCCGGTGCCCGCCGGACCTGACCCAGATGCTGCTGGAGGCCGACGCCGCAGTGCTGATCGGTGACGTGGCACTGCGGGCGATGTACGAGGCACCCCGGCAGGGGCTGACCGTGACCGACCTGGGTCAGGCGTGGCGGGAGTGGACCGGTCTGCCGATGGTCTTCGCCGTCTGGGCGGCCCGTCGCGACTTCGCCGCCGCCCATCCCGGCCTGGTCAAGGAGGTCCACGACGGCTTCCTGCGCTCGCGCGACCTGTGCCTGGCGGAGCTGGATCAGGTCGCCGAGTCGGCCGCCCGGTGGGAGCCCTTCGACGCCACCACGCTCGCCGAGTACTTCCGGGCTCTGGACTTCTCCCTCGGTGAGCGACAGGTCGCCGGCATCCGTGAGTTCGCCCGCCGCACCGCCGCCCTCGGCGAGACCCCGGCACTGCCGCCGAACGGTCCCGCCTTCTTCACCCGCTGAGGCGCCGCTGCGGGGCGGATCTCATCCGCTGTGCGGCGGGGCCTCGCCCGCTGCGCGGCGGGCGCGGCTCGTCACGTGGCGAGAAGGGCCTCGGTGATCTTCTGGCAGTTGTCCATGCCGTACTCGTAGCCCTTGTTGATCGGGTACTGGAGCATCACACCCATCGTCCAGGTGTCGCCGATCGCCAGGCAGTTGACGTGGATCTCCTGCTCCCGGGTGCGGTCGACCCAGCCGTTCTTGATAGCGATCTTCTTCGCCTCGGCGGCCGGGAACGCCTTGCGGATGCCGAAGTCACCGGCACCGCGTACCTGACGCATCTCGTTGAGCAGCCACTTGGTCCACTTCGGGCCGGCAGCGGTGCCGTCGGCGATACATTCACCGAGGCGGGCGGTGTCCCGCGGGGACAGCTCGGTACGGCTCCAGCCGAGGTCCTTGGACACCTTGCTGTCGGTCAGCTCGCAGGTGGACAGGAGCCGCTTGATCGAGGCGGACCTGCCGATCTGCGTGTAGAGCTGCTCGGTGCGGGTGTTGTCGCTGTCCCGGATGATCCGGGTCAGGTCGCTCAACTTCGCGTCGCTCGGGGTCTGCCCGGCGTTCGCCGTACGACGCAGATAGTCGGCGACGATCCACGACTTGATCAACGACGCGGTGGTGCTGGTCTCGTCCATGTTGTCCGAGCCGATGATCTCGCCGGTCCGGCGGTCCAGCACGCTCCACGCGTACCAGCCGTCGATGTCCAGGTCGATCTCCTTCGCCTCGAAGGGCAGCGGCTCAGGCTCCGGTGACGGGCTGGGCGACGGCGACGGTCGAACACTGCGGTCGGTCGCGGTGCCGCTGCGGGCCTCCGGTGACTCACCCCGACCCCACTGGGCGGCGGCGGTGGACTCGAAGGGCGAACCGGGCATGAGGCGTAGCGAGACCAGGACCAGCCCGATCAGCACCGCAGCGATCGCGATCAGACGCAGCGGCGAGGTCTCGCCCTGGCGATCGGTGCGGTTGCGGCCGGACATCAGAGCTTCCCGATCGGCTGCTGCGGCACCTTGAGGGCGCCGCCAGGCTGCGGTGTCACCAACTGGCTGGCGACGCTGGCGCAGACGTCGGACCCGTAGTCGAGCCCGCTCCGCTGGGGGTAACGCAGCATTACCGCGAGGCTCCACTTCTCGGTCACGGCCAGGCAGTTGACGTGCCAGTTGCCGTCGTAGTTGAGGGGGGTCCAGCCGTTCTTGATGCTGATCGGGCCCTGGCTGGTGATCGACTCCGGCAGGCCGTCGATGATGCCCCACCGCCCGCCGCCCGAGCGGGCCTTCTGGTCCTTGGCGGCGGTGCTGCCGCGAACCTTGCTCATCTCGCTGAGCAGCCACTTGGTCCACTTGGGCCCGGCGGCGGTGCCGTCGGCGACGCAGTCACCGAGGCGTACGGCGTCGCGCGGGGACATCTGGGTGAAACTCCACCAGCCCTCGTAGCCCCTGACCTCGCCACGCCCGGTGTCGGTGAGGCCGCAGATCTTGATCGCGCGCTTGATCACCGGGCCGGGCTGCCCGTCGGCAGATGCCCGGTAGGAGCCACCGATGGCGCTGTAGATCCGGTTTGTCGCGTCGTCGTCGCTGTCCCGGATGGCCCGGCTGGCGTCCTTCTTCATCGCCGCCGGAGGCTCCTTGTCGCCGAGCCGCCGCAGGTAGTCCGCGACGATCCAGACCTTGAGCATCGACTCGGTCGAGCTGGTCTTGGCCATGTTCTTCGAGCCGGAGATCTCGCCGGTCTCCCGGTCCATCAGCGCCCACGAGAAGAACTCGCCCTTGAAGTCCACCGAGACCTTGCCGGCGGCCAGGGTCGGTGGCGGCGGTGGGGTGGGCGTGGGCGCGGCGACGCTCTCCTGGCCACCGTCCGTCCCACCGGCGGAGAGCCGGGCGTACGCGGCCGGCACCAGCATGACGCCGCCGAGCAGCACCGCCGTTACGGCTAGCACCATGGTCACGCGAGATCGCATGAGCGGGTGAGCTCCAGATGTCGAGGCCGGGGGGACCGGCTGGTTGCCAGGACTGACCGGTGTGGACCGCCGGGCCGGGGGAAAGTGGCCCTGAGCTGGCGATCGTCTTCAGCCGATCGGTGTGACGGAGGAAGTCTACGTGCGGATCGGCGGGATGCCAGGACCCGACACCGAGCGACTCGCGGTGAAGGCGGGATAACGAACCGATTTGTGGTGCTTGCGAGGATTTGTCGGTAGTTCGTGACCTAACTCATAGTCGCCGTGGCGACTTTGGGTGACCGATGGGTAGCGGTGGGAGTCCGGGATTTGTATGACACCCTCTGGTGTCTTCAGCGCCCAGCTGTAACACTGGTGGCATGTATGGCAATGACTTCTCGGGTGAGGACCCGCCCGGCGGCCTGCTCGGTGAGGTCGAGGCCGCAGAGGCGGCGCTGCGCGCGGCTGCCGAACGCGGCCGTGCCGCCGCCGAGCCGGGCGCGGACCTGGCCGCCTACTTCGCCGGGATCGTCGACGCCGACCAGAAGGTCGAGCCCCGCGACTGGATGCCGGAGGCGTACCGGCGGACGTTGATCCGGCAGATCGCCCAGCACGCCCACTCCGAGATCATCGGCATGCAGCCGGAGGGCAACTGGATCTCCCGCGCCCCGTCGCTCAAACGCAAGGCGATCCTGCTGGCCAAGGTGCAGGACGAGGCCGGCCACGGCCTCTACCTCTACGCCGCCGCCGAGACCCTCGGCATCAGCCGGGACGAGCTGGTCGACCTGCTGCTCAGCGGTCGGCAGAAGTACAGCTCGATCTTCAACTACCCCACCCTGAGCTGGGCCGACGTCGGTGCGATCGGCTGGTTGGTAGACGGCGCGGCGATCGTCAACCAGGTGCCGTTGTGCCGCTGCTCCTACGGCCCGTACGCCCGCGCCATGATCCGTGTCTGCAAGGAGGAGTCCTTCCACCAGCGTCAGGGCTACGAGATCCTGCACACCCTGGCGCACGGCACCCCGGCGCAGAAGGAGATGGCCCAGGACTCGGTGAACCGCTGGTGGTATCCGTCCCTGGCCATGTTCGGTCCGCCCGACGGCGACTCCACCCACTCCGCCCAGTCGATGGCCTGGAAGATCAAGCGCTTCTCCAACGACGAGCTGCGCCAGCGTTTCGTGGACATGTGTGTCGGCCAGGCCGAGGTGCTCGGGCTGACCCTGCCCGACCCTGACCTGCGCTGGAACGAAGAGCGCCAGTCGTACGACTTCACCCAGCCCGACTACGACGAGCTGATGCGGGTGATCAAGGGCAACGGGCCGTGCAACCGGCAGCGGATGGAACACCGGCGGCGCGCACACCGCGAGGGCGCCTGGGTGCGCGAGGCGGCTGCCGCGTACGCGGCCAAGCGCACGGAGAAGGAGAAGGTGGCAGCGTGAGCCAGCAACACACCCCGTTGTGGGAGGTCTTCGTCCGGGCTCGGCGCGGGTTGGCGCACACCCACGTCGGCAGCCTGCACGCCCCCGACGCGGAACTGGCCCTGCGCAACGCCCGTGACCTGTACACCCGCCGCCAGGAAGGCGTGTCGATCTGGGTGGTGCCGGCGAGCGCCATCACCGCCTCCAGCCCCGACGAGAAGGACGCCTTCTTCGACCCGGCCGCCGACAAGGTCTACCGCCACCCCACCTTCTACGAGGTCCCAGAAGGGGCGGCCCACCTGTGAAAGGTTCCTTCGCCTTCACCCTCGCCCTCGGCGACGACGCGCTCATCGCGGCGCAGCGGCTGGCCGAGTGGACCACCCGGGCTCCCGAGATGGAGGAGGACATCGCGCTGGCCAACATCGCCCTGGACCAGCTCGGTGCCGCCCGCCTCCTGCTGTCGTACGCGGGCGAACTGGAGGGCGCCGGTCGGGACGAGGACGCGTTGGCCTACCTGCGCGACGACCGGGAGTTCCGCAACTGTCTGCTGGTCGAGCTGCCGAACGGCGACTTCGCGGTGACCATGGCGAAGCTGCTCGTCCTGGCGGCGTACCAGGTGCCGCTCTACACCGCCCTGGCCGACAGCTCGGACGAGCGGCTGGCCGCCATCGGTGGCAAGGCCCGCAAGGAGTCCGAGTACCACCTGGACCACGCCTCGCTGTGGGTGCGGCGGCTCGGCGACGGGACCGAGGAGTCACATCGGCGGATGCAGGCCGGCATCGACCAGATCTGGCCGTACGCCGACGAGCTTTTCGCGGCCTGGCCGGACGCGCCGGTCGACCCCGCCACCCTGCGCGCCGCCTTCGACGAGACGGTGACCACTGTGCTCACCGAGGCGACCCTCACCGTGCCCGAGGCTGGCTGGTCGCCGACCGGCGGGCGGGACGGGGTGCACACCGAGCACCTGTCGTACCTGCTCGCGGAGATGCAGGTGTTGCACCGCGCCCATCCCGGGGCCCGCTGGTGACCAGATGAGCAGCGTCCGGCAGGCCGTGGCGGCGGTGGTGGACCCGGAGATCCGGGTGGTCACCATCGACGACCTGGGCATCCTGAGGTCGGTGCAGGAGGATCCGGACACCGGCCGAGTGGTGGTGACGATCACACCCACCTACACCGGCTGCCCGGCGATGGACGTCATCCGCGCCGACATCCGGCGGGCGTTGGCCGCCGTCGGTCACCCGGACGCCGAGGTCCGCACGGTGCACAGTCCGGCCTGGAGCACGGACTGGATCAGCGACGCCGGGCGGGCCAAGCTGGCCGCCGCCGGTATCGCCCCACCAGCCCCGGTCCGGCGCGACGGCGTCGTCCCGCTCACCCTGGCGGTGCGCTGCCCACGCTGCGGTTCGCCGGAGACCGAGCAGCTCAGCCGCTTCGGCTCCACCGCGTGCAAGGCGCTGTGGCGGTGCCGCTCCTGCTCCGAACCCTTCGACCATGTGAAGGCCCTGTGACTGTCACCATCACCCGCCCGGTTCGTCGCCGGCCGGTGTTCCATCCGCTGCCCGTCGTCGCCGTCGACCGGCTCACCGCCGACGCCGTCGCGATCACCTTCGCCGTGCCCGAGGAACTGCGTGAGGTCTTCGCCTTCCGCGCCGGCCAGCATCTGACCGTACGGCTGCCCGCCGGGGCCGCGCAGCGCGGCGACGGTGCGGGGGCGGACGCGGCCGAGGACGTACGCCGGTCGTACTCGATCTGCTCCACCCCGGCGGAACTGGCGCAGCACGGACGGTTGCGGATCGGTGTGCGGGAGATCCCGGGCGGGGCCTTCTCCGGCTACGCCTGCTCGGTGCTGCGCCACGGCGACACCATCGAGGTGCTGCCGCCGTTGGGTCACTTCACCACGGCGTTCGCGCCGGAGCGGGCCCGCCGCTACGGCGCGGTGGTCGCCGGTTCGGGCATCACCCCGGTGCTGTCGCTGGTCGCCACCGCGCTGGCCGTGGAACCGGCCAGCACCTTCACCCTGGTGTACGGCAACCGTACGGCCGGCAGCGTGATGTTCGCCGAGGAGCTGGCGGACCTGAAGGACCGGTACCCGACCCGGCTGCACCTGGTACACGTGCTCTCCCGGGAACAGGGTGAGTCGCCGCTGCTCTCGGGCCGGATCGACGCCGACCGGCTGGGTCGGCTGCTGGACACCATCGTGCCCGGTGACGCGATCGACGAATGGTTCCTGTGCGGCCCGTACGGGCTGGTGGTGGACGCCAAGGCGGTGCTCGCCGAGCGGGGCGTGCCGACGGCGGCGGTGCACACCGAGCTGTTCCACGTTGACGCGCCGCCCGAGCCGGTGGCCCGCCCCGACGATGTGTCCGGCGGTACGGACGTGACGATCATGCTCGACGGGCGCTCGTCGAGTTTCACCATGCGCCGCGACGAACGGGTGCTGGACGCGGCCCTGAAGGTGCGCGGTGAACTGCCGTACGCCTGCAAGGGCGGGGTCTGCTCGACCTGCCGCGCGAAGGTGGTCTCCGGCGAGGTCGAGATGGCCCGCAACTACGCGCTGGAGCCCGACGAGGTGGCGGCCGGTTACGTGCTGACCTGCCAGTCCAGCCCATTGACCGACACCCTCTCCGTCGACTACGACGCGTGATGCGACCACCGACCGCCTACCAGGGGTCGGCCGGGCCGGACCGACCCCCGGCACCGGCCAGCCGCCGGGGCGGCGGGATGGATCACAGGTCGGGATCCGCCCTGGCGGACGGGGAGAAGGGTCGGCGTACTCTCGGGGATGTGACGGTGAATCGGGAGATCGACGACATCCTGCAACGTGGTGCCGACGGCGGGCGGATCACGCCCGAGGAAGCGCTGCTGCTCTACACCGACGCCCCCTTCCACGCCCTCGGCGAGGCGGCGGACGCGGTCCGTCGGCGGCGGTACCCGGACAACATCGTCACGTACCTGATCGACCGCAATATCAACTACACCAACGTCTGCGTGACGGCGTGCAAGTTCTGCGCCTTCTACCGCGCGCCGAAGCACAAGGAAGGGTGGACCCACCCGACCGAGGAGATCCTGCGCCGGTGCGGTGAGGCGGTCGAGCTGGGCGCCACCCAGGTGATGCTCCAGGGCGGCCATCACCCGGACTACGGCGTGGAGTACTACGAGGAGCTGTTCTCCTCGGTCAAGAAGGCGTACCCGCAGCTCGCGATCCACTCGATCGGGCCGAGCGAGATCCTGCACATGGCCAAGGTCTCCGGCGTCAGCCTGGACGAGGCGATCGCCCGGATCAAGGCCGCCGGGCTCGACTCGATCGCCGGGGCGGGTGCCGAGATGCTGCCGCAGCGGCCCCGCCAGGCGATCGCGCCGCTGAAGGAGTCGGGTGAGCGCTGGCTGGAGGTCATGGAACTCGCGCACCGGCAGGGCGTCGAGTCGACTGCCACGATGATGATGGGGACCGGCGAGACGGCCGCCGAGCGGATCGAGCACCTGCGGATGATCCGCGACGTGCAGGATCGTACGCGCGGCTTCCGGGCCTTCATCCCGTGGACGTACCAGCCGGAGAACAACCACCTCAAGGGCCGCACCCAGGCCACGACCCTGGAGTACCTGCGCCTGGTGGCGGTGGCCCGGCTGTTCTTCGAGACCGTGCCGCACCTTCAGGCGTCCTGGCTGACCACCGGCAAGGACGTCGGCCAGCTGGCGTTGCACATGGGCGTCGACGACCTCGGGTCGATCATGCTGGAGGAGAACGTCATCTCCTCGGCGGGTGCCCGGCACCGCTCCAACCTGCACGAGCTGATCGGGATGATCCGCTCGGCCGACCGGATCCCCGCCCAGCGGGACACGCTCTACAACAGACTGGCCGTGCACCACACCCCGGCCGACGATCCGAGCGACGACCGGGTGGTCTCACACTTCTCCTCGATCGCCCTGCCCGGTGGGGGAGCCGGTCGGTCGCTGCCACTGGTCGACGCGAACTGACCGAGGCTCTCGTCCGGCTCGACGCGTCAGCCGACCGATCACCTCAGGTGATCGCTCGGCTGACACTGCGTCTAGGTCCGGGATGCGTGCCGTCTCAGCCGAACGGACCGGACGCGCCATCCATCCGGTTCGAAGCGTCGGACGCCCCGGCTGGATGCCGAGGGGGTGACCGAGCAGTAAGGCCCATCAATCCGGACAATCTTTAAGCTTTCATTAGCCGGGCAGCTTGTGGCGGGTGTGATGCAGGGTGGCGCGGGTGATCGGTGACCGCTAACGTCCCCGCCCGTATGTTTCGCAACCCCACGGGGGCCCATCCCATGATCTTGCAACCCCGTCGTGCCGCCAGCCTGGCTGTGGCTGCGTTGCTCGCCTCGGGCACCTGCACCGCCCTGGGCGCTCCGGCCTACGCCGCTGGCACCGAGACGGACCTGGCCATCACCGCCGCCGGCACCCGCGTCACCGACCGAGTTCAGGGCAAGGTTGCCAACCAGGGCGAGGGCACGCCGACGAAGCTGCTTGTCAAGGTTGACACCTCCAAGGTGGACGACACCAAGCTCGTGGTGGGCGCGTACACCGAAGGCGGCTGCGACGTCACCGGCGACACCAAGCCCGAGCTGTGGGTCTGCGAACTCGCCGCAGACGAGATTCCCGGCCCGGGTGAGACGACCGAGGTGCCGATCGTCCTGTTCAAGGCCGCCGAGGACAGCACCGGCCCGTACACCGCCCCGGTGACGATCAGCATCGAGTCACCGGACGACACCGACGAGAGCAACAACAGCGTCGAGGTCGATGTCGAGCTGACTCCCGAGAGCGGTGTCGACCTCGGTGTCATCGTCCCTGACGTGAAGACTCGCCTCGACCTGGACACCTTCGAGGAGGACGGCAGCCCGGTCCGTCCGGGCGACACGGCCCTGCTCTGGAGCGAGATCGCCAACCAGGGTGACCTGACCGCACAGGGCATCAGACTGACCTACCAGCTGCCGAAGGGCGTCGCCTTCCTGCCGGTCGAGGGTTGCGAGATCAGCGCGGACAAGCGCGCTGCGGTCTGCGAGGACGACGCCTTCCTGCTGGAGCCGGACACGGTGCTGGTCGTTCCGCTGGCCGTCGAGGTGGGTGCGGACGTGGCGGCTCCCGTCACCCTGCAGGGCGGTTCCCTGACGGCCGAGGCGTTCGGTGCGCTGTCGCCCCAGGCTCGCCTCAGCCAGCAGGCCACCAAGCCGAGTTTCAACCGGGCCGAGGTGCGCGAGATCAAGGAGTCGGAGTTCGCCGACCTGGACCCGACCGACAACTCCGACGACTTCGCCGTGGTGGTCACCGCCCCCAACGGCGGCGGTGGCGGCGGCGGTGGCCTGCCGGTCACCGGTGCACAGGCCGGCCTGATCGGTGGCATCGGGGCGGGTGTGGTGCTCGTCGGTGTGGCCATGTTCCTGGTTGCCCGTCGTCGCCGGGTGGTCCTGGTGGCGCCGGAAGACGAGAAGACGGACGCCTGAGTTCGTCCTCTATCGGCCCGCGCGGGCCGTTTACATAACGCAAGGCAGTGCGGGCGGGATGGGTCACCATCCCGCCCGCACTGTTTCGTCGTGACCCTGCCCAGGCCGTCGGCGGGAGGGCTGGCACAGTGGTGGGGTGAGCCGTAATCCGCAGGGCCAGCGCGCCAGTCTGGACAAGCAGCCGCACGAGGTCGCCGCGATGTTCGACGGTGTCGCGGCCCGTTACGACCTGACCAACACCGTCCTCTCCTTCGGTCGGGACAGGTTCTGGCGGCGGGCCACCCGGGCCGCGCTCAACCTGCGACCGGGCGACCGGGTGCTGGATGTCGGTGCGGGCACCGGCGTCTCCACCGAGGAACTCGCCCACTCCGGGGCGTACGCGGTCGGCGTCGACCTGTCGCTCGGCATGTTGCACGCCGGTAAGCGGACCCGCCCGCAGGTGCCGCTGCTGGCCGGCGACGCCCTGCGGCTGCCCTTCGCCGACGCCAGCTTCGACGCGGTGACCATCTCCTTCGCGTTGCGCAACATCAACGACACCGACGCCGCGTTGCGTGAGCTGGCCCGGGTGACCCGTCCGGGCGGCCGGCTGGTGGTCTGCGAGTTCAGCACGCCGGTGAATCCCGCGTTCCGCAAGGTCTATCTGTCGTACCTGATGCGCTCGCTGCCGGCGGTGGCCCAGAAGGTCTCCAGCAACCCGGACGCATACGTCTACCTCGCCGAGTCCATCCGGGCCTGGCCGGACCAGGCCGCCCTGGGGGACCGGGTCAAGGCGGCCGGCTGGCGATCGGTGGAGTGGCGCAACCTGACCGGCGGCGTGGTGGCGCTGCACCGGGCCATCCGGTGAGTCCGGAATTCAGGCAAATATGGTGATTTGACGCTCTTGGCGGCGTACGCTGGCCCGCATGACGGATCCGAGGAGTGCGGCCACCAGCGACGCTGCGGAGTTGGTCGACCAACTCCGCGAGTTGGCCGGAGCGGATCCCGCAGAGGTGCGTCAGGTGGTGACCGAGGTGATCGCGGCGCTGGACCGCGCGGCCGGTGGCGCGTTGCGCGAGCAGCTGCCGGAGACCATCCGCGCCGGTCTGGACAGCGCCGGCGCGGCTCGGCCCTGAGGGGGCTGCCGGTCCCCCTCCGATCGTTTCCAGCAGGTTAGGTCGCCCTAACAAGGCGAGCGTACGGCGTCGGTCCTAGACTCGTCCCGGCTGGCTTGTGAAGCATTTCACGAGCAGGGCGGGGAGGAGGCGCTAATGACCGCGGTGGAGAACGACGCCGACGTTATCGTCGTGGGCGCCGGTCCCGGTGGGTCGGCGACCGCGTACCACCTGGCTCGGCACGGCGTGCGCGTGCTGCTGCTGGAGAAGACCGAGTTCCCTCGGGAGAAGGTCTGCGGCGACGGCCTCACCCCGCGTGCGGTGCGGCAGCTGATCCGGATGGGTGTGGACACCTCGCCCGAAGCTGGCTGGCTGCACAACCGTGGCCTGCGGGTGATCGGTGGCGGCGTGCGGCTCGAACTGGACTGGCCGGATCTGGCCAGCTTCCCGAACTACGGCCTGGTCCGCACCCGGCTCGACTTCGACGACCTGCTCGCCCAGCGCGCGGTGGCGGCCGGAGCCAAGCTGCGCACCAGCGTGAACGTCGTCGCTCCGGTGCTCGACGGCAACGGCCGGGTGATCGGGGTGCAGGGCGAGGACGGGCCGGACAAGGCGCCCGTGACCTTCCACGCGCCGCTGGTGGTGGCCGCCGACGGCGTCTCGGGTCGGTTCCCGCTCGCCCTCGGACTGGCCAAGCGCGAGGACCGCCCGATCGGTGTCGCCGTCCGTCGCTACTACCGCTCCGAGGCCCGCCACGACGACGACTACCTGGAGTCCTGGCTGGAGCTGCGGGCCAAGGGCAGCAACGAACTGCTGCCCGGGTACGGCTGGATCTTCGGCCTCGGTGACGGCCGGGTCAACGTCGGGCTCGGCATCCTCAACTCGTCCTCGGCGTTCGGCAAGACGAACTACCGGCGGCTGCTCACCGACTGGCTGGCCAACACGCCGCCGGAGTGGGGCATGACCGACGAGACGAACGCCGAGGGGTCGATCCTCGGTGCCGCTCTGCCGATGGGGTTCAACCGGGTGCCGCACTACACGCGCGGCGTGCTGCTCGTGGGCGACTCCGGCGGCATGGTCAACCCGTTCAACGGCGAGGGCATCGCGTACGCGATGGAGTCCGGCGAACTGGCCGCGGAGGTCGCGGTCCAGGCGCTCGCCCGACCGGCCGGTGCCGAGCGGGAGCGGGCCCTGATGGCGTACCCGCAGGAGTTGAAGGCCCGGTTCGGTGGCTACTACCGACTGGGCGGGATCTTCGTGAAGCTGATCGGCCGTCCGGAGATCATGCGCGTCGCGACGAAGCACGGCATGCCCCACCCCACGCTGATGCGCTTCGTGCTCAAGCTGCTGGCCAACCTCACCGACCCGCGTGGCGGTGACGCGATGGACCGGGTCATCAATGCGATGACCAGGGTGGCGCCCGCTGTGTAGGGGCGCTGAACAGGCAAGGTCCACCCCCGCCGAAGGGCGCGGGGTGGGATGTGAATAGTGTGAATTTCGCCAACCACCGAGGGCAGGGAAGGACGAGCAGGAGAAGAAATGTCGCTCTCGCCTTACGTACCCATCATCGGGCTGTTCGCCCTCGCCGCGGGTTTCGCGCTGTTCTCGATAGCCGCTGCCCGGCTCGCCGGCCCCCATCGCTACAACAAGGCCAAGCTCGAAGCCTATGAATGCGGGATCGAGCCCAGCCCGCAGCCGATCGGCGGCAGCCGCTTTCCGGTCAAGTTCTACCTGACGGCGATGCTCTTCATCGTCTTCGACGTCGAAATGATCTTCCTGTACCCGTGGGCGGTCTCCTTCGACATCCTGCCGGTCTTCGGGTTCGTCGCCATGTTGGTGTTCATCGGTGCCGTCTTCGTCGCGTACGCCTACGAGTGGCGGCGTGGCGGCCTGGACTGGGACTGAGGGAGGAACGGCTATGGGTATCGAGGAGAAACTTCCCGCCGGTGTCCTGCTCACCTCGGTGGAGAAGCTGGTCAACTGGTCGCGCAAGTCGTCGGTCTGGGGTGCCACGTTCGGCCTGGCGTGCTGCGCGATCGAGATGATGGCCGCCGGTGGGCCGCACTACGACATGGGCCGCTGGGGGATGGAGGTCTTCCGGGCCTCGCCCCGACAGGCCGACCTGATGATCGTCGCCGGTCGGGTGAGCCAGAAGATGGCCCCGGTGCTGCGCCAGATCTACGACCAGATGGCCGAGCCCCGCTGGGTGCTCTCCATGGGGGTCTGCGCCAGCAGCGGTGGCATGTTCAACAACTACGCCATCGTGCAGGGCGTCGACCACGTCGTGCCGGTCGACATGTACCTTCCGGGCTGCCCGCCCCGGCCGGAGATGCTCATCGACGCGATCCTCAAGCTGCGCGAGAAGATCGGCCACGAGCCGCTCGGCCCGAACGGGCGCAAGATGCTGGCCGCCCGCGAGGCGCGCGGTGACGTGCCCGTGGTGCCGTACGGCTCGATGCCGTCGTCGTACCGCAGCGACAAGGCCCGGCGGGCCGAGTGGACGAAGGCCGTCCGCGAGGGCCGCGAGGAGCAGCTGCGGATCGAGAACTGGATGAAGGCCCAGAACCACCTCCACCCGTACGGGGGGATCAAGTGACTGACGACAAGCCGACCACCGGTGGCGTACCGGTTCCGGTGACGCCGGCCGGCGCGACGAGTGGCGCTCCCGCCGAGTTCCCGCCGGCCGCGCCGGCGGGCCGGGGCATGTTCGGCAACCAGGGCACCGGCGACGTCTCCGGATTCGGCGGACTGGTCCGGCGGCACCACGTCGTCGAGGACGCGCCGCGACCGTACGGCGGCTACTTCGACGAGGTGCGGGACGCGCTGGAGGAGGCGTACCCGGCGTTCGGCGAGGCGATCGAGAAGGTCGTGGTCGACCGGGGCGAGCTGACCCTGCACATCCGCCCCGAGCGGATCGCCGAGGTCTGCCAGGTGATGCGGGACGACCCGGCGCTGCGGTTCGAGCTCTGCTCCTCGGTGTCCGGGGTGGACTACCTCGGTGCCGACGCGCGTCGGCTGCACGTCGTCTACCACCTCACCTCGATGACCTACCGGCGGCAGGTCCGGCTGGAGGCCGCGGTCACCGCCGAGGAGCCGCACCTGCCCACCGTCACCTCCGTGTACCCGACCGCCGACTGGCAGGAGCGGGAGGTGTACGACATGTTCGGTGTCATCTTCGACGGTCACCCGGCACTGACCCGCATCCTCATGCCGGACGACTGGGAGGGTCACCCGCAGCGCAAGGACTACCCCCTCGGCGGCGTGCCCGTGGAGTACAAGGGCGCCGAGATTCCGCCGCCCGACAAGCGGAGGTCTTACCAATGACCGGGTCGAACTACGCTACCGAGCGCGAGACGACCGAGGGCCGGGTCTTCACCGTCACCGGCGGGGACTGGGACGAAGTCGTCTCCGGCGTCGATCCGATCAACGAGGGTCGGATCGTCGTCAACATGGGCCCGCAGCACCCGTCCACGCACGGCGTGCTCCGGCTGATCCTGGAGCTGGAGGGCGAGACGGTCCGGGAGGCCCGCTCGGTCGTCGGCTACCTGCACACCGGCATCGAGAAGAACCTGGAGTACCGCAACTGGGTCCAGGGTTCGACCTTCGTGACCCGGATGGACTACCTCTCGCCGATCTTCAACGAGACGGCGTACTCGCTGGCCGTGGAGAAGCTGCTCGGCATCACCGACGACATCACCGAGCGGGCCACCACCATCCGGGTGCTCATGATGGAGCTGAACCGGATCTCCTCGCACCTGGTGTGGCTGGCCACCACGGGCATGGAGCTGGGCGCGATCTCGATCATGCTCTACGGCTTCCGGGAGCGCGAGTACATCCTGGAGATCTTCGAGCTGATCACCGGCCTGCGGATGAACCACGCCTACGTCCGGCCGGGCGGCGTCGCCCAGGACGTGCCGGACGAGGCGATCGTCAAGATCCGCGAGTTCCTCAAGGTGATGCCGAAGCGCCTCAAGGAGTACGAGGACCTGCTCTCCGGCCAGCCGATCTGGCTGGAGCGGACGCAGAACGTGGCGGTGCTCGACGTGACCGGCTGCCTGGCCCTCGGTGTCACCGGGCCGGTGCTCCGCTCGGCCGGTCTCGCGTGGGACCTGCGCAAGACCATGCCGTACTGCGGTTACGAGACGTACGAGTTCGACGTGCCGACCCACCCCGACGGTGACGTCTGGGGCCGCTACCTAGTCCGGCTGGCGGAGATCCGCGAGTCGCTCAAGCTGGTCGAGCAGGCCGTGGACCGGCTCAAGCCCGGCCCGGTGATGGTGGCCGACAAGAAGATCGCCTGGCCGGCGCAGCTGGCCATCGGCGTCGACGGCATGGGTAACTCCCTGGAGCACGTCGCGAAGATCATGGGCCAGTCGATGGAGTCCCTGATCCACCACTTCAAGCTGGTGACGGAGGGCTTCCGGGTGCCGCCGGGCCAGGTGTACGTCGCGATCGAGTCGCCTCGCGGCGAGCTGGGCGTGCACGCGGTCTCCGACGGTGGTACCCGGCCGTACCGGGTGCACTACCGGGAGCCGAGCTTCGTCAACCTCCAGGCCCTGCCGGCGATGGCCGAGGGCGGCCTGATCGCCGACGTGATCGCGGGCGGCGCCTCGCTGGACCCGGTGATGGGTGGGTGTGACCGGTGAGCGCGAGAACTGAGCTTGCGAGCCCCATCCGCCCGCAGTCGCGGGCAGACGCCGGTGCAGTCGCGAACGGAAGGCGACGCTGATGACTGTCTTCACCGAAGAGACGCGGACCCGGGCGCGGGAGATCATCGCGCGCTACCCGGCGGACCGGTCCCGCTCGGCCCTGCTGCCGTTGCTGCACCTCGTGCAGGCCGAGGAAGGCTATGTGTCCCCGGCCGGCGTGGCGTTCTGCGCGGAGGTGCTGGGCCTCAACAAGGCCCAGGTCGGCGCGGTGGCCAGCTTCTACACCATGTACAAGCGCCGGCCGACCGGTGACTATCTGGTCAGCGTCTGCACCAACACCATGTGCAACGTGCTCGGCGGCCAGGAGGTCTACGACACCCTCGCCGAGCACCTGGGCGTCGGCCACGACGAGACCACCGCCGACGGCAAGATCACCCTGGAGCACGCGGAGTGCCTGGCCGCCTGCGACTACGGCCCGGTGATGACCGTCAACTACGACTTCTTCGACGGCGTCGACCCGCAGCGCGCGGTCGGGGTGGTCGACGAGCTGCGCGCCGGTGGTCGGCCCACGCCGAGCCGGGGGGCCCGCCTCTGCACTCTCAAGGAGATGGCGATCCAGCTGGCCGGCTTCGCCGACGAGCGGGAGGGCGCGGTCGCCGACGGCGTGCCGGGCGAGCCGAGCCTGCGCGGTCTGCGGCTGGCCCAGGAGCACGGCATCACCGCGCCGGGCTTCGACCCGAACACCCCGATCCGCAGCGGCCAGGCCGGTGACAAGCCGGCACCGGCGACCCCGGCCAAGGCCGCGCCGACCGGCAGCACCGCGCCCGACGTCGCGGCACCGGATCGCAAGTCGCCGCAGGTGCGTACCGCCGAGACCCGGCAGCCGGACGCGAAGACCGCGGTCCCGGATGCCCCTGGCACCAAGGTTCCCGTCGACGGGCAGCCGCCGGCTCCGGGTGCCGCCCGGGCCGCGGAGGCCGCCGGTGAGGCCGCCAACAAGCCGGCAAGCGACGCCAAGCCGGCCGGTGACGACACCGGCGCGCAGGAGCGCAACCTCAAGGAGGCGGAGTCGACCGGCGGTGCACCGGAATCCGCGCACGACAAGGGGGCTCAGAAGTGACCACGCCCGCGCCGGAGACCCTGGCCAAGTTGACGCCCGTGCTCACCAAGCGCTGGCTGTCCCCTGACGCCTGGCGGATCGACACCTACGAGAAGCTGGACGGCTACGCCGCCCTGCGCAAGGCCATCAAGGCACACCCGGACGACCTGATCCAGTTGGTGAAGGACTCCGGGCTGCGCGGTCGCGGTGGCGCCGGCTTCCCCACCGGCCTCAAGTGGGGCTTCATCCCGCAGGGTGACGGCAAGCCGCACTACCTCGTGGTCAACGCCGACGAGGGCGAGCCCGGCACGTGCAAGGACCTGCCGCTGATGACCCACGACCCGCACTCGCTGGTCGAGGGCGTCATCATCGCCTCGTACGCGATCCGGGCCAACCGGGCCTACATCTACATCCGTGGTGAGGCCGTGCACGCCGCCCGCCGGCTGCGCAACGCGGTGAACGAGGCGTACGCCAAGGGCTACCTCGGCCGCGACATCCTCGGCTCGGGCTTCGACCTGGACCTGGTGGTCCACTCGGGAGCCGGCGCGTACATCTGCGGTGAGGAGACGGCGCTGCTGGACTCCCTGGAGGGGTTCCGGGGTCAGCCCCGGTTGCGCCCGCCGTTCCCGGCCACCCACGGCCTGTACGCCAGCCCCACCGTGGTCAACAACGTGGGCACCATCGCCAGCGTGCCGTACATCGTGCTGGGTGGCGCGGACTGGTGGAAGTCGATGGGCACCGAGAAGTCGGCGGGCCCGATGATCTACTCCCTCTCCGGCCGGATCGTCAACCCCGGCCAGTACGAGTGCGGCCTCGGCATCACCCTGCGCGAGCTGATCGAGCTGGCCGGTGGGATGCAGCCGGGGCACAACCTGAAGTTCTGGACCCCGGGCGGATCGTCCACCCCGCTGCTCACCGCCGAGCACCTGGATGTGCCACTGGACTTCGAGGGGGTGGCCGCCGCCGGCTCGATCCTCGGCACCACGGCCACGCAGATCTTCTCCGACCAGGACTGCCCGGTCTACGCGACCTACCGGTGGCTGGAGTTCTACCACCACGAGTCGTGCGGCAAGTGCACCCCGTGCCGCGAGGGCAACTACTGGATGGTCCGGGTCTACCGGCGCATCCTGGCCGGCCAGGGCACCCACGAGGACCTGGACACCCTGCTCGACACCTGCGACAACATCCTCGGCCGCTCGTTCTGCGGTCTGGGTGACGGTGCGACCAGCTCGGTGACCTCGTCGCTGAAGTACTTCAAGCAGGACTACCTCGACTACATCGAGGGACGGACCGCGCCGAAGTTGTCCGACAAGCAGCTCGTGGGAGCCCACTGATGCGAGTGCGAGGAGTGAGCGGAGCGAGCCCCGCAGCCGCGAGCGAAAGGCGAGCACTGTGACGGACGTTGCCAAGCAGACCGAGACGGTCACCCTCACCATCGACGGCGTCGAGGTCACCGCTCCGAAGGGAGCGCTGCTGATCCGGGTCGCCGAGCAGTTGGGGACCGAGATCCCGCGCTTCTGCGACCACCCGCTGCTGGCTCCGGCCGGCGCCTGTCGGCAGTGCCTGGTGGAGGTGGAGGGGCAGCGTAAGCCCGTCGCCTCCTGCACCCAGACGGTCGCCGACGGCATGGTGGTCCGCACCCAGCTCACCTCCCCGGTCGCCAAGAAGGCGCAGGAGGGGATCATGGAGCTGCTGCTGGTGAACCACCCGCTCGACTGCCCGATGTGTGACAAGGGCGGTGAGTGCCCGCTCCAGAACCAGGCGATGTCCACCGGCCGCGCCGACTCCCGGTTCCACGAGCACAAGCGGGAGTACCCGAAGCCGCTGCCGATCAGCACCCAGGTGCTGCTCGACCGCGAGCGCTGCGTGCTCTGCCAGCGGTGCACCCGGTTCTCCGAGGAGATCGCGGGCGACAAGTTCATCGACCTGATGAACCGCTCCTCCGCCGAAGAGATCAACATCTACCGGGACGAGGACTACGGGGACGAGAGCGACGCCGGCGACGTCCCGTTCAACTCGTACTTCTCCGGTAACACCGTGCAGATCTGCCCGGTCGGCGCGCTCACCGGCACCCAGTACCGGTTCCGGGCCCGCCCGTTCGACCTGGTCTCCAGCCCGAGCGTGTGCGAGCACTGCTCGGCCGGTTGCGCCCAGCGCACCGACTGGCGCCGGGGCAAGGTGCTCCGCCGGCTGGCCGGCGACGACCCGCAGGTCAACGAGGAGTGGAACTGCGACAAGGGGCGGTGGGCCTTCCAGTACGCCCGCGCCACCGACCGGCTCACCACTCCGCTGGTGCGCGACGAGCGCACCGGCGAACTGCGGGAGGCGTCCTGGAGCGAGGCGCTCAGCGTCGCCGCCGAAGGGCTGCGGGCGGCCCGGGACACCGGCCAGGGCGCGGCGGTGCTCACCGGCGGTCGGCTGACCGTCGAGGACTCGTACGCGTACGCCAAGTTCGCCCGGGTCGCGCTGCACACCAACGACATCGACTTCCGGGCCCGCCCGGCCTCCCGCGAGGAGGCCGACTTCCTGGCCAGCACGGTCGCCGGCAGCACCGACGTCACCTACACCGACGTCGAGAACGCCCCGGCGGTGGTGCTGGTCGGCCTGGAGCCGGAGGAGGAGTGCCCGATCCTCTTCCTGCGGCTGCGCAAGGCGTACCTGAAGAACAAGCTGAAGGTGTACGCGATCGCCCCGTTCGCCACCCGGGGCCTGGAGAAGCTCGGGGCCAAGCTGGCCCGGGTGGTGCCGGGCGAGGAGGCCGGGGTGCTCGCCGAGCACGCCACGGTCGCCGAGGCGCTCAGTGCCGAAGGGGCGATCCTGATCGTCGGCGAGCGGCTGGCCACCGTGCCGGGTGGCCTCTCCGCCGCCGCCGAGGTGGCGACGCGTACCGGGGCGAAGTTGGCCTGGGTGCCGCGCCGCGCGGGTGACCGTGGTGCCGTCGACACCGGCTGCCTGCCCAACCTGCTGCCCGGTGGTCGCCTGGTCACCGAGCCGGCGGCCCGGGCGGAGCTGGGCGAGGCGTGGGACATCCCGGCCGGGGTGATTCCGAGCCAGGCGGGCCGGGACACCGACGCCATCCTCACCGCTGCTGCCGCCGGTCAGCTCGGCGCGCTGGTGGTGGCCGGGGTCGATCCGGCCGACCTGGCCGACCCGCGCCTGGCCGAGCAGGCCCTGGACGCGGTGCCGTTCCTGGTCAGCCTGGAACTGCGGGCCAGCGCGGTCACCCGCCGGGCCAACGTGGTCCTCCCGGTCGCGCCGGTGGTGGAGAAGGCTGGCAGCTTCCTGGACTGGGAAGGCCGCCTGCGTCCGTTCGACGCGGTGCTGAACACCGCCGCGATGCCCGACAGCCGGGTGCTCGACGCGCTCGCCGACCTGATGGACGTGCGGCTGGGCACCGGTGACGTGCTGGCGGTCCGGCGTGAGCTGGGCAGCCTGCCGGCGACCCGGGTGAGCCGTCCGGCCGCGCCGACCGTGGCACCGGCGGCGGTGCCCGCGCCGGCCGCCGGTGAGGCGGTGCTGGCGACCTGGCACCAGCTGGTCGACCTGGGCAGCCTCACCGACGGCGACGAGCACCTGGGCGGCACCGCCCGACCGCCGGTGGTCCGGCTCGGCAAGGGCACCGCGGAGACGCTCGGTGTCGCCGACGGCGAACCGGTGACGGTGGGGACCGACCGGGGCGCGGTGACCCTGCCGGCGCTGATCACCGAGATGCCGGACGGTGTGGTCTGGCTACCCACCAACTCGCCCGGTTCGACCGTGCGGCGCAGCCTCGGCGCGACCTCCGGTGCGGTGGTACGGATCTCGGCACCCGGCACCACTGAGCCGGTCGCCGCCGACGCGGCCGACCGGCCGGGCCCGATCCTCAACTCCTCCGGGGGTGTCGCATGAACCCGCTGGCGCAGGCGCCGTCGTTGACCGACTTCGGCCACGATCCGTGGTGGCTGATCCTCGGCAAGATTGTCTTCGCGTTCGTGGTCGCCCTGCTCGGCACGCTGCTCGGCGTGTGGTTCGAGCGGCGGGTCGTCGGCTTCATGCAGGTGCGGCCCGGACCGAACCAGCTCGGCCCGTTCGGCCTGCTGCAAACGCTCGCCGACGGTCTGAAGATGGCCTTCAAGGAGGACATCCTCCCGAAGGCGGCGGACAAGGTCGTCTACTTCTTCGCCCCGGCGATCTCGGTGATCTGCGCGGTCACCGCGCTGTCGGTGATCCCGTTCGGCCCGATGGTGAGCATCTTCGGCCACCAGACGCCGTTGCAGGTCACCGACGTCCCGGTGGCGGTGCTGGTGGTGCTGGCCTGCTCGTCGATGGCGGTCTACGGCATCGTGCTGGCCGGTTGGGCGTCCGGCTCGACCTACCCGCTGCTCGGCGGCCTGCGCTCCGCCGCTCAGCTGATCTCGTACGAGGTGGCGCTGGGGCTGTCCATCGTGGCGGTGTTCATGCTCGCCGGCACGATGTCCACCAGTGAGATCGTGGCCGCCCAGGGCAGCGGCACCCAGCTGAGCCTGTTCGGCGTCGACATCCCGGCACCGGGCTGGTACGCGGTGCTGCTCTTCCCGAGCTTCGTGGTCTTCTTCATCTCCATCGTCGGCGAGACCAACCGGCCGCCGTTCGACCTGCCGGAGGCGGAGTCGGAGCTGGTCGCCGGCTTCATGACCGAGTACAGCTCGCTCAAGTTCGCGCTGATCATGCTCAGCGAGTACGTCGCGATGGTGACCATGTCGGCCTTCACCGTGACGCTCTTCCTGGGCGGTTGGCACGCGCCATGGCCGATCACCATGTGGTCGGGCGCCAACTCCGGCTGGTGGCCGCTGCTCTGGTTCTTCGGCAAGGTCATCCTGCTGGTCTTCGTCTTCGTCTGGCTGCGTGGCACGCTGCCCCGGTTGCGGTACGACCAGTTCATGCGACTCGG
Source organism: Micromonospora sp. DT48 (assembly GCF_049844495.1). Lineage (NCBI taxonomy): Bacteria > Bacillati > Actinomycetota > Actinomycetes > Micromonosporales > Micromonosporaceae > Micromonospora > Micromonospora sp. DT48. The sequence continues at coordinate 157,328 of NZ_JBNCLE010000006.1, read as the reverse complement.
CTGGAAGGTGCTCATCCCGATCAGCCTGGTCTGGATCGTGGTCCTCGCCGGCCTGCGCACCGTCGACGACTGGGACACCCGGAGCCGGCTGTACGCGATCGGCATCCCCGCCGGCATCGTGCTGCTCGCCACGCTGTTCTGGCCGAGCCGCAAGCCGACGCCGAAGCCGACGCTCGCCGAGCAGGTCGAGAACCGGCCGCCGGGCAGCTTCCCGCTGCCCCCGATGGATCTCCAGGTACCACCGAGCCCGCGCACCCGGCGCATGGTCGCCGAGCGGGAGCCGGCCAACGCTCCCGCCGGCCAGGACTCTGAGGAGGTGTGACGTGGGCGCGATCACCGGAACGTTCAAGGGCTTCGGGGTCACCTTCTCGCACATGTTCAGGAAGGTCGTCACCACCGACTACCCGTTCTCGCCGCCGAAGCCGGCGCCGCGCTACCACGGGCGGCACATCCTCAACCGGCACCCGGACGGCCTGGAGAAGTGCATCGGCTGCGAGCTGTGCGCCTGGGCCTGCCCGGCGGACGCGATCTACGTCGAGGGTGGCGACAACACCGACGAGCAGCGCTTCTCGCCGGGCGAGCGGTACGCCAGCGTCTACCAGATCAACTACGCCCGCTGCATCTTCTGCGGACTCTGCATCGAGGCCTGCCCGACCCGCTCGTTGACCATGAGCAACGAGTACGAGTTGGCCCGGGACAACCGCAAGGATCTGATCTTCACCAAGGAGCAGCTGCTGGCGCCGCTGCTGCCGGGGATGGAGCAGCCGCCGCACCCGATGCGGCTGGGTGACAGCGAGAAGGACTACTACGTCGGCAGCCTCACCAACCCGGGCACCTCCGCCGGGGCGGAGCGCTCCCCGATGGGTCCGGGTCGTTACCAGGTGGACGAGCACCCGGGGGTCACCTTCCCCGGTGCCGAGCAGGCCGCCCAGCGGGCTGCGGCGGAGAAGGGAGAGTCGGAATGACCACCTCGACGCTGCTCGCCGCCTCCGGTGCGGTCTCCGGCGGCGAGGCGGTGACCTTCTGGATCCTCGCCCCGCTCGCGCTGGCCGGTGCGATCGGCATGGTCGCCGCCCGCAACGCGGTGCACTCGGCGCTGTGGCTGGTGCTGACCATGCTGAGCCTCGGCGTGTTCTACGTGCTCCAGGCGGGACCGTTCATCGGCATGGTGCAGATCATCGTCTACACCGGCGCGATCATGATGCTCTTCCTGTTCGTGCTGATGCTGGTCGGTCGGGAGTCCTCCGATTCACTGATCGAGGTGCTACGCGGCCAGCGCATCGCGGCGCTCGGGCTGGGGATCGGCTTCGCCGGCCTGCTCGGCAGCGGGGTCTACCGGGCCACGCAGGGCAGCATCCCGGCTGGTCTGGAGCAGGCCAACGCGGGCGGCAACGTGAAGGGCATCGCCCGGTTGCTCTTCACGGACTACGTCTTCGCCTTCGAGCTGACTGCGGCGCTGCTCATCACCGCCACCATCGGCGGCATGATCCTCGCGCACGTCGAACGGCGCAAGGAGGACAAGCGCGACCAGGTTGCCACCATGAAGGCCCGCTTCCGGCCCGGCAACTACCCCGGCCCGAAGCCCGGCCCGGGTGTCTTCGCCACCTCTTCGTCGGTCGCCACCCCGGCCCGCCTGCCGGACGGGCGGCTGAGCGACCGCAGTACGCCGGACATCCTGCCGGTGCGGGAGCTGACCGCCGAGGAGACCACGCTGAAGGGCACTGAGAAATGAGTGACTTCTTCTCGGTCGAGCCGAACTACTACCTGGTCCTCGCCGCGGTGCTGTTCACCATCGGCGCGGCCGGGGTGCTGGTCCGGCGCAACGCGATCGTGCTGTTCATGTGTGTCGAGCTGATGCTCAACGCGGCCAACCTGGCGCTGGTCACCTTCAGCCGGATGAACGGTGACCTCAACGGCCAGATCATGGCGTTCTTCGTGATGGTGGTGGCGGCGGCCGAGGTCGTGGTCGGGTTGGCCATCATCATGGCGATCTTCCGCACCCGACGCTCCGCCAGCGTCGACGACGCCAACCTGCTGAAGTACTAGAGGGGCCCACCGGTGGACGAAATCTTGACGTACGCCCAGGCTGCTCCGGCCGAGACCGTCTCGTACGCGACGGCGGACGGGCTGCTGAGCAGCGTCTGGCTGCTGGTGGCGATCCCGCTGGTCAGCGCGGCGATCCTGCTGCTGCTCGGTCGACGGGCCGACCGGTGGGGCCACTGGCTCGGGGTGGCCGCGGTCGGTGCCGCCTTCCTGCTCGGCCTGAGCTACTTCCTCGGACTGCGCGGCCTGGACAACAAGTCCGTCCAGCTGAGCCTCTGGGACTTCATCGCGGTCGGCGGCCTGCACGTGGACTTCGGTCTGCTGTTCGACCCGCTGTCCGGGGTCTTCGTCCTGCTGATCACGGGCGTGGGCTTCCTGATCCACCTGTACGCGGTCGAGTACATGGCGCACGACGCGGGACGGCGTCGGTTCTTCGCCTACTTCAACCTGTTCATCGCGGCGATGTTGTTGCTGGTGCTGGGCAACAACTACGTGATGCTGTACTTCGGCTGGGAGGGCGTCGGTCTGGCGTCGTACCTGCTGATCTCCTTCTGGTACACCAAGCCGGCCGCCGCCACCGCGGGCAAGAAGGCGTTCCTGATGAACCGGGTCGGTGACGCCGGTCTGGCCATCGCCATCTTCATCATGTTCGCCACCCTCGGCACCACCCAGTACGACGAGGTGTTCAACGGCGTCAGCGCGCTGGCCGGTGGCACGGTGCTGGTGCTCGGCCTGCTGCTGCTGCTCGGCGCGACCGGTAAGTCCGGCCAGTTCCCGCTCCAGGCGTGGTTGCCGGACGCGATGGAGGGCCCGACCCCGGTGTCGGCGCTGATCCACGCCGCGACGATGGTCACCGCCGGTGTCTACCTGATCGCCCGCTCCAACATCATCTTCTCGGCCAACTCCACGTTGCAGCTGGTGGTGGTCAGCGTCGGTGCGCTGACCCTGCTCGTCGGCGCGATCATCGGTTGCGCCAAGGACGACATCAAGCGGGTGCTGGCCTGGTCGACGGTGAGCCAGATCGGCTACATGTTCCTCGGCGTCGGCCTCGGCGGCGCGGCGTACGCGCTGGCCATCGTGCACCTGCTGGCGCACGGCTTCTTCAAGGCCAACATGTTCCTCGGTGCGGGCTCGGTCATGCACGGCATGAAAGACCAGGTGGACATCCGCCGCTTCGGTGGCCTGTCCAAGTACATGAAGATCACTTGGTTGACCTTCGGTGCGGGCTGGCTGGCCATCATCGGCATGTTCCCGTTCTCCGGGTACTTCTCCAAGGAGCCGATCATCGCCGCCGCCTTCGAGCGGGAGGGCTGGACGGCCTGGCTGTTCGGTGGGGCCGCGGTGCTCGGTGCCGCGCTGACCGCCTTCTACATGACCCGGCTGTTCGTGCTCACCTTCCACGGCCCGAAGCGGTGGACGGAGGACATCGAGCACCCGCACGAGTCCCCGCCGCTGATGACCATCCCGCTGATCCTGCTCGGCATCGGCTCGATCGGTGCCGGTTGGCTGCTGGCCACCTCGGTGCCGGACTGGCTGACCGCCACCGCCGGTCTCACCTCGACCGAGGGGCACCACGACGCGGTGCTGCCGCACTGGGCGATCGTCGTGCTGTCGCTGGGGGTCACCGTGATCGGCGCGCTGCTGGGCTGGTACCTGTTCCGCAACGGTACGGCTACCGAGCCGCAGCCGGCCGGGGTGTTGGTGACCGCCGCCCGGAAGAACCTCTACACCGACACGGTCAACGAGGCGGTCTTCGAGAAGCCGGGCATCTTCCTCACCCGGGCGCTGGTCTACCTCGACAACCGGGGCATCGACGGGCTGATCAACGGCCTGGCTGCGGGTGTGGGCGGTGGATCGGGTCGGCTCCGGCGGCTGCAGACCGGCTTCGTCCGGTCGTACGCCACCTCGATCCTGACCGGCGCGCTGCTGGTGGTGGCCGCCTTCCTGGCCGTACAGGCGGGGTGGTTGGCGTGATCGACCTCAGGAGGCTGTCGGCCTCTCAGGCGGCCGTCGCCGGCGGACCGCACAGTGACGACGGAGGTAAGGCCGCATAATGTCCGACTTCCCGTTCCTCTCGGTGCTCACCGTGGCGCCGCTGGTCGGCGCCGTGGTCGTCGCCTTCCTGCCGCGCAGTCGGCCGACGCTGGCGAAGCAGGTCGCGCTCGGCTGGTCGCTGCTGGTGCTGGCGCTGTCGGTGGTCATGTGGGTGACCTTCCAGGTCGACGGCGACCGGTTCCAGTTCCGCGAGTCGTACCCGTGGATCCCGAACTGGGGGGTCAACTTCACCTTCGCCGCCGACGGCATCGCGTTGGTCATGCTGATGCTGATCGCCGTGCTGGTGCCGCTGGTGATCCTGGCCTCCTGGCACGACGCCGAGTCCTCGAAGCGTTCGGTGCCGGTCTACTTCGCGCTGCTGCTCGTCCTCGAATGCACGATGATCGGCGTCTTCGCCGCCGCCGACGTGTTCCTGTTCTACGTGTTCTTCGAAGTCATGCTGGTGCCGATGTACTTCCTGATCGGCAGCTACGGCGGCCACCAGCGGCAGTACGCGGCGGTCAAGTTCTTCCTCTACTCGCTGGTCGGCGGTCTGTTCATGCTGGCCGCCGTGATCGGCCTCTGGGTGGTCGGCGGCAAGACCTTCGACTGGGTGGCGCTGTCGCAGGTGGACATCTCCACCGGAGTCGAGCGCTGGCTGTTCCTCGGCTTCTTCATCGCCTTCGCGATCAAGGCGCCGTTCTTCCCCTTCCACACCTGGCTGCCGGACGCCGGTGGCGCGGCACCGGCCGGTGCCGCCGCACTGCTGGTGGGCGTGCTCGACAAGGTGGGCACCTTCGGCATCCTGCGGTACTGCCTGCCGCTGTTCCCCGACGCCGCCCAGTGGTTCGCACCGTGGGCGCTGGGTCTGGCGGTCGTCGGCATCATCTACGCGGCACTGCTGGCCGTGGGGCAGAACGACCTGAAGCGACTGGTGTCGTACACGTCGATCGCCCACTTCGGCTTCATCGGTGTCGGCATCTTCGCCTTCACCACGCAGGCCGGTACCGGAGCCGTGCTCTACATGCTCAACCACGGCCTCGCCACCGGGCTGCTCTTCCTGGTGGTCGGGATGCTGGTCGTCCGCCGAGGCTCGGCGCTGGTCAGTGACTTCGGTGGCGCGGGCAAGCTGGTGCCGGTGCTGGCGGGCGTGTTCTTCTTCGCCGGTCTCGCCTCGCTGGCGCTGCCCGGCACCGCGCCGTTCGTCTCCGAGTTCCTGGTGCTGATCGGCACGTTCACGGTGAACAAGCCGGTCGCCGTGATCGCCACGCTGGGCATCATCCTGGCGGCGGCGTACGTGCTGTGGATGGTCCAGCGCACCACGCAGGGCACCCTCAACCCGGCGCTGACCGAGATCGACGGGATGAAGCGCGACCTCAACCTCCGCGAGAAGGTCGTCGTGGCCCCGCTGATCGCGCTGATCCTGGTGCTCGGCTTCTACCCGAAGCCGGTCACGGACGTGATCAACCCCGCCATCCAGGCGACCATGGAGGACGTCGACCGCACCGACCCGGCGCCGTCGGCAGGCACCGTCCAGGAGGCGAGCCGGTGAGCGCGAGAACTGAGCTTGCGAGCCCGGCAGTCGGGATTCGAAAGGCTGGTTGGGTGAGCGCGAGGAGTGAGCTTGCGAGCCCCGCAGTCGCGGGTCGAAAGGCTGGTTGGGTGAGCGCGAGGAGTGAGCTTGCGAGCCCCGCAGTCGCGAACGAAAGGCTGGCCCAGTGACCGAGCTTGAACTGCCGCCGATCGACTACGCGGCGATCGCACCGATCCTGATCATGCTGGGTGCGGCGGTGGTCGGTGTGCTGGTCGAGGCGTTCGTGCCTCGGCGTCTGCGGCACCCCGTGCAGCTGCCGCTGGCGCTGCTGGCGGTGCTCGCGGCGTTGACGATGGTGGTCGTCAACGCCGACAAGCGGGTCATCACCATCGGGGTCATCGCCGTGGACGGGCCGACCCTGTTCCTCCAGGGCTCGATCCTCGCGTTGTCGGCGGTGGCACTGCTGCTGCTCGGCGAGCGGGCGGTCGAGCGCGGAGGGGCGTTCGTCGCCCAGGCCGCGGTGACCGCCGACTCGCCGGAGGACCGTCGGCAGGCGGAGAGCGCCGGTGGCGCGGGTGAGGTGTACCCGCTGACCACGTTCGCCATCGCCGGCATGCTGATCTTCGTGTCGGCGAACGATCTGCTGACCATGTTCATCGCGCTCGAGGTCTTCTCGCTGCCGCTCTACCTGCTCTGCGCGCTGGCGCGTCGTCGCCGGCTGCTGAGCCAGGAGGCGGCGATGAAGTACTTCCTGCTCGGTGCGTACGCCTCGGCCTTCTTCCTGTTCGGGCTGGCGCTCATCTACGGCTTCACCGCCGGCCTCGGTGACCGGGCGTCCGGCGTGGACTTCGCGACCGTCAACGCGGCCGTGGCGAATTCGACGGCCAGCCCGGTGCTGCTGTTCGCCGGTATGGCGCTGGTCGCCATCGGTCTGCTGTTCAAGGCGGCTGCCGCGCCCTTCCACGTCTGGACGCCGGACGTCTACCAGGGCGCTCCGACGCCGCTGACCGGTTTCATGGCGGCCTGCACCAAGGTCGCCGCGTTCGGTGCCCTGCTGCGGGTGTTCCACGTGGCGTTCGAGGGCGCTCGGTGGGACTTCACCCCGGTGCTGGGCGCTGTGGCGGTCCTCACCATGGTGGTCGGCGCACTGTTCGCGGTGACCCAGACCGACATCAAGCGGCTGCTGGCGTACTCGTCGATCGCCAACGCCGGCTACCTGCTCGTCGGTGTGCTCGCACCGGGCAGCGAGGGGCTCTCCGGCACCATGTTCTACCTGGTCGCGTACGGCTTCACGGTGCTGGCCGCGTTCGCCGTGGTGACGTTGGTGCGCGACGCCGACGGCGAGGCCACCCACCTGTCCCGCTGGGCCGGGCTGGGCCGACGGTCGCCGGTGTACGCCTCCGTCTTCACCTTCATCCTGCTCGCCTTCGCGGGTATCCCGCTCACCAGCGGTTTCATGAGCAAGGTCGCGGTCTTCGCCCCGGCGTTGGACGGCGGGCAGGTGTGGCTGGTCATCGCGGGTGTGCTGACCAGCATGGTGCTGGCCTTCCCGTACCTGCGGGTCGTGGTGCTGATGTGGCTCTCCGAGCCGGGCGACAGCACGCCGACGGTGGCCGTACCCGGTGCGTTCACCTCGGCGGCCCTGGTTATCGGGGTGCTCGCCACGCTGGCGCTCGGCGTGGTACCGGCACCGCTGCTCGACCTCGCGTCGTCGGCCGCCGATTTCGTTCGATAGCTGCTGACCTGCGGCTTGAGGGTCGGCCCACGTGACTGTGGGCCGACCCTCGTGCGTATCCACCCGGTCCGGCCCAGGTAGAACGTGTGTGGCATGGTGGAGGCGTGGTGATTAGGGGTGGCGAGGGTTCAGGTGTCACCGGCTCCGGTGGTCGCCGGAGCCGGGCTGGCGCGGCTCAGTTCGGCGCGCTCGGCCTTCACCTCGCCGACCCGCACAGCGAGGAGTCCGTCCTCGGCGTGTTGACGGCGGTGGAGGCGGAGTTGCTGGCCAGTGTCGCCAGCGCCGACCCGTTCGTCACCGAGGCGGCGCGGCACCTGGTGGAGGCCGGCGGGAAGCGGTTCCGGCCGCTCCTGGTGGCCCTGGGCGCACAGTTCGGTGACCCGGCCCGGTCCGAGGTCGTCTCGGCGGCCGTAGTGGTGGAGTTGACCCACCTGGCCACGCTCTACCACGACGACGTGATGGACGAGGCGCCGGTGCGCCGGGGCGCCCCCAGCGCCAACTCCCGGTGGACCAACTCGGTGGCCATCCTGGTCGGTGACTACCTCTTCGCCCGAGCTGCGGACGTCGCCGCCGAGCTCGGCCCGGAGGCGGTACGCCTTCAGGCGCGTACGTTCGCCCGCCTGGTGCACGGCCAGATCGCCGAGACGGTCGGTCCTCGGGCCGGTGACGACCCGGTGGCGCACTACCTGCGGGTGATCGCCGAGAAGACCGGCTCGCTGATCGCCACCAGCGCCCACTTCGGCGGCCAGTTCAGCGGGGCCACGCCGGAGCACGTGGCGGCGCTGGCCGGTTACGGCGAGACCATCGGGGTGGCCTTCCAGCTCTCCGACGACCTGCTCGACATCGCCAGCGAGTCCGTCGAGTCGGGCAAGACACCCGGCACCGATCTGCGGGAGGGCGTGCCCACCCTGCCGGTGCTCTACGCTCTCGGCTCCGACGACGCGGACGCCTCCTCCGTGCGGCTGCGGGAGATCCTGGCCACCGGCCCGCTGACCGACGACGCCCTGCACGCCGAGGCGCTCGGTCTGCTCCGGGAGAGCCCGGCGCTCAAGCGGTCCCGGGAGACCGTGCGCAGTTACGCCGAGGACGCCCGCGCCCAACTGGCGCCCCTGCCGGACGGTCCGGCCCGTCGCGCGCTCGAATCCCTCTGCGACCACATCGCCGACCGCACCAGCTAACCCCCTCCCACCGCGCGTCCCACCCCGCGTCCCCCCGCGTTGATCAAGAAGTTTTGGTCGCCGTACGCGCGAATCCTGACCAAAACTTCTTGATCAACTGGTGGGGGCGTGGTTTCGGGTGGGGAGTAGGCGGGTGGCGGTGAGCATGAGGGCGGAGGCGATGAGCATGGCCGCAGCGGCGGTCAGCCACATCGCCGGATAGCCGGCCGCGGCGGCGAGCGGACCCAGGGCGAGCGGGCCGAGGCAGCCGCCCGCGTACACCCCGGTCTGGGTGATCGAGGTGGCTGCGGCCGGGGCCTGCGGATGCAGCTGGACCACGGCGAAGTTCATCAGGCCGGGCCAGGACCAGCCGAGCCCGAAGCCGAGCACCACGCCGACCACCAGCGGGCCGGGGCCCGCCGTGGCGAGCAGGGCCAGCCCGGCCGCCCCGGCCACCAGCAGCCCGGCGATCACCGCGATGTGGCCACCGGTGCGGCGGTCGGCCAACCAGCCGACCCCGACCCGGGCCGTCACGCAGACCGCGCTGCCCAGGGTCAGCGTCAGCCCGGCCATCGCGGGGCCCAGACCCCGGTCGACCGAGGCGTCGACCACGAAGGTGCCCAGCGCGTTCGCCGCCCCGGCGGCCAGCGTCGCGGCCACCCCGACCAGGATCAGCCCCGGGTTCGCCCGGCCGGTGCGCCCGGTCCGCCGCGCGGTGGGCGCGGTGCCATCCGACGGTACGGCCGGCAGCGCGGCCAGTGCCGCCCCGGCTGCGGCCACGAAGGCCCAGCGCCAGCCGACGGTCAACGCGAGGGTGGGTACCGCCACGCCGGCGAGCAGGGTGGACAGCGGGATGGCCGCCTGCTTGACGCCGAAGGACAGGCCCTGCCGACGGGGCGGGACGTGCCGCGCGAGCAGCGCGTTGCTGGACAGTTGACCGAGGGCGTTCGCAGTGCCGGCAACCGCGAGCAGGCCGACCAGCACCGGGTAGGAGCGGGCCGCCACCGCCACGGCGAGCAGGCTGCCTGCGGAGACCACGATGCCGGTCCGGGCCACCAGGGCGGCACCCCACCGTTCGACCAGCGCGCCGGAGGGGACCGAGGCGAGGGCACCGACAGCGAAGTAGACCGCCACCACGAGCCCCAGACCGGCGGGGGAGAAGCCCAACTCCTCCCGCATCTGCACGGCGAGACCACCGACCAGGAAGACCGGCAGTACGCAGGCGATCGTGACGGTGACCGCCACCAGACTGGCCCGGACGGGCCGTGCGGCGGTCGCCGAGGTGGGCGGAGGGGCGATGTGGGTCATGGTGGGGCCCAACCTACGTCAGCCACAGATCGGCGACGGAAAGTGCGTTCCACCTCACATGCCGTATCGGACGATCTTGGTCAGCTCACCCGATCAGGCATTTCGCGGCGGGCCACTTTTTCATATGGTGTAAGTCCCCGGTAGCGGAGGTGGTTGTGCGTGACCCCCTGGCGGAACCTTCGGACCTGATCCGAAGTGTCTCCCGCGCGCTTCGAGTGCTTGAGTCGGTCGGTCGTGCCCCTCGGGGCCTGACGGTCAAACAGATCGCTCGCCGATGTGAGCTGACCGTGGCCACCACCTACCACCTGGTCCGCACCCTCGCGTACGAGGGCTACGTGATCCGTCGGGAGGACGGCACGTACATCGTGGGTCTGGAGGTCGCCGACCGCTACCGCGAGCTGGTCGCCGCGTTCCGCTCACCAGCCGTCGGGGAGAGCCTGCGTCGGGTGGCCCTGGAGACCGGCTGGAGCCACGTCCTGGGCCGGTTCGTGGGCGGCCAGGTGGCGATCACCGCCGTGGCGGAGGGGAGTCGATCGCCGTACCTGGAAGATCTCGTCCCCGGCTTCGACGAGGGCGCGCACGCGACCGCACTCGGCAAGGCGCTGCTCGCCACGCTCACCACCGAGCAACGCCAGCGCTACCTGCGTGAGTACGGGATGCGCCCGTTCACCAGCGCCACCCTCACCACCCCGGAAGCCTTCGAGGCCGACCTCACCGCCGGGGAACGGCGCGGGATGCAGCTGGAACTGGGCCAGTTCCGGCAGGGGGTGGCCTGCGCCGCCGTCCTGGTGTGCCCGGACAAGGACATGGAACGGCGGACGGTGCTGGCCTGCACGCTGCCGGCCAGCGAGATGATGACCTCCGCCCGAGTGGTACGGACGAAACTGCTCACCGCCGCGCGTGCCATCGCCGAAGGGCTGGCCGCCGACAGCTGACCCACGCCGTACGCCGGGACGGCCCCCTCCCTGGTGGGGAGAGGGCCGTCGGATGGGCGGCCGGCGCGATGCCGGAGCGGGGTCAGCTACCGACCGGTCCGCCGTCCAGCCGCCAGGTCACCACCACGCCCGGCTTGGCGTAGTCGCCGTCCGGCCAGGTGGAAGCCGGGTTGTCGATGGTGGCGCCGGTGATCTCGCCGGGGTGCTGCACTGCGACGAAGAGCGAGCGGTTGTCCTCGGTGATGAACGGACCGCAGGTCTCCGCACCGACCGGCACGGTCAGGAACTGCTTCAGGTGACCGCGCTCGGGACCCTCGGTCGCGGTGGCGAAGAGGCCGTCGTTGCTTCCTAGCGCGTTGCCGTCGGTGGAGATCCAGAGGTTGCCGGTGGCGTCGAAGGCCACGTTGTCCGGGCAGGAGATCGGCGAGACCTTGGTCTTGTCGTACCCGGAGAAGTAGGTCGACGGGTCCGCCGGGTCGCCGCAGACGATCGGCAGTGACCACCGGAACGTGTCTGAGGTGTTGTCCCCCCGGTCCTCGACCAGTTCCAGGATCTGCCCGTGCCGGTTCGCGGTACGCGGGTTGGCCTCGTCCGGCCCCGGGTTGCTGCCGACCCCCCGGCTGGTGTTGTTGGTCAGCGCCACGTACACCTTCCCGGTGAGAGGGCTCGGCTCGACGTCCTCCGGGCGGTCCATCTTGGTCGCGCCGACCTTGTCACCGGCGAACCGGGTGAAGGTCAGCACCTCGGCGGCGGTCATCCCGTTCACGTAGGAGCGGTGACCGCTGACCAGTTTGATCCAGCGGCCCTTGCCGTTGAAGGCGCCGTCGCTGGGCAGCGTGCCGGAGCCGTCGATCTCACCGGCGCTGGTCTGGTCGAGCTTGGCGACGTAGAGGGTGCCCGACTCCAGCAGCGTCAGGTTGTGCTTGCGGGCGACCCGGGAGTCACCCTTCATGAACTTCTTGTCCGAGACGAACTTGTAGAGGTAGTCGAAGCGCTCGTCGTCGCCCATGTACGCCACGACGTGCCCGCTGCGTGCGACGATGACGTTCGCGCCCTCGTGCTTGAACCGGCCGAGCGCGGTGTGCTTGCGTGGGCGGCTCTCCGGGTCGAACGGGTCGATCTCCACGACCCAGCCGTGCCGGTTGGCCTCGTTGGGGTGCTTGGCGAGGTCGAAGCGTTCGGCGGCCCGGTCCCATCTGCGGCTGCCACTGGGGTAGCGGGCCGTGGTGGAGATGCCGTAGCGCGCCAGCCGGGCCTTGTCCGACTCCGGCGCCGCATCGCCGCCGACGAAGTACTGGTTGAAGTTCTCCTCCCCGGACAGCACGGTGCCCCACGGCGTGACGCCGCCGGCACAGTTGTTCAGCGTGCCGATGACCGTACGACCCTTCGGGTCGGCGGCCGTCTTCACGAACGACGAGCCGGCGGCCGGCCCGGTCAGCTCGAACTTGCTGCTCAGCGCGTCGACGCGGCGGTTGTACGGACGGCGGCCGGAGTCGACGACCTGCCACTGGCCGGTGCCGGCGACCCGCTCGATCTCCACCACGGACATGCCGTGTGCGGCCATCGCCACCCTCACCTGCTCGACGCTGAGCGCGTCCTGGCTGGTGAAGCCGGGGAACATCAGATCCTCGTTGGTGTACTCGTGGTTGACCACGAGCAGCGCCCGCTTGCCGCGCTTGTCCAGCGGCAGCACGCCGACGAAGTCGTTGTTGTAGCCGAACTGCTTGCTCTGCGCGGCGGCGGTCTGCCGGCGCGGGTTGAACTCCGGCGCGCCGGGCACCACCGGGTCGCCCCAGCGGATGACCACGGCGTGGTCGTAGCCGTTCGGGACGACGAACGTGTCCAGGGTGTTCGGCGGGATCGGCGTGAAGCTCAGGGCACCGTTGCCCGGGCGACGGCCGGCTGCCGCCGGCTGACCGGCCGGGGGCACCGGGGGTACCGGGACTGCGGCGGCGGGAGCCGCGCCGGCCAGCGCGCCGGCCGCAGCGCCGCTGAATCCGAGCACCAGGGCACCGACCGCCCCGGCGCGGACCACACCGCGGCGGCTGACCTCGGCGTTCACCACGTCACCGAAGTACGCGTTGTCGGAGGTGTTGGGTACCGGATGGTCACAGGCGTTGCCGCAGCGGTAGCGGCAGGTCATGGCGTCGCGGCTGCCGTGGCGGGGGGTGCCCAGCAGCGGGAGCAGCCGGGGACGGTCGCTCATGGGGAGGATCCTCCTGAGGGTCGGTGCACGTCGGCTCAGGTCACCGACGCGTACCCGCCGGACGCTAGGGCGGCGTGGTGAGCGCGGGTCAGCGTCGATGTGAATCAGCGATGAACTCCACCTCGGGAATCCCGGGTTCGAGCTGGGAATGAACCGATCGGCGTGACCGCACGTATCTCCGGTCGTAACACCGCGCCCGCTCGTCGGTGAGAGCGAGGAGAGAACGATCAGCGACCACGACGCCCACCTGCTGCGTGCCCTGCATGACGAGCATGCCGAGGCGCTGTACGCGCACGCGCTGCGGCTGGTCAACGGCGACCGGCAGCGCGCCGAGGATCTGGTGCAGGAGACGCTGCTGCGAGCCTGGCGGCATCCGGAGTCGCTCGACCCCCGACGCGGTTCGGTACGCGCCTGGCTCTTCACCACCGCGCGCAACCTGGCGATCGACGCCTGGCGGCGACGGTCGACCCGAGTCGGCGAGGTCTACAGCGACGAACTTCCCGAGCCGCCGGTCGTCGACGAGACCGAGCGGGCCGTCGAGGCGTGGACGGTCGCGGAGGCGCTCAACCGGCTCAGCCCGTCGCACCGCGATGTCCTGGTGGAGTGCTTCTACCAGGGGCGGTCGGTCTCCGAGGCAGCCTCCCGACTGGGGGTGCCGCCGGGCACGGTGAAGTCCCGCACCCACTATGCGCTGCGCTCCCTGCGGCTGGTCCTGGCCGAGATGGGGGTGACCGGATGAACCGGTGCGAGTTCGCGTTCGACGACGGGGCATACGTGTTGGGCGCGCTCTCCCCCGCCGACCGGGTGGCATACGAACGGCACCTCGTCGACTGCCCGGCCTGCCAGCAGTCGGTTTCCGAGATCGCGGTGCTGCCCGGCCTGCTCGGCCGGCTGGATCCGGCCAGCCTGGAACAGCTCCTGCCGCAGCCGGAGAACCCCCGGGTGCCGGAGCTGCTCAACGCCGCCCGGGAACGCCGCCGCCGCGAGCGGCAGGCCAGCCGACTGCGGTACGCGGTGATCGGGCTGGCCGCCGCCGCGTTCGCCCTGGTGGTCGGCTTCGGAGGGGCCATGATGCTGCCCGGGCAGCAGAACCCGCCGGTGGCCCAGGTGCGGATGGTGCAGATGCAACCGGTCGCCGGGACGGTGCCGGTGCACGCCGAGATCGGGCTGACCGGCACCAACTGGGGTACCCAGGTGACCATGGACTGCGGCTACGACCAGCGGGCCGGGTACGGCAAGGCGACCGCATTCCGGCTGGTCGCGTACGCCGGGGACGGCTCGCAGGAACAGATCGGTTCCTGGCTGGCCGCCCCCGGCGACGACCTGCGGATCACCGGCGCGACCCGGTTCACCAACGCCGAGTTGGTCCGGCTGGAGCTGATCCGTGCGGACGGCACCGCGGTGCTCGCCTACGAGGTCCGCTGACCGGGCCTCAACGGCTACCGGCGACCGCCGCCGTGGGCGGCACCGGGTCCGCCAGGCGCTGGCGGCGGGTCTGCCGGGCCTGGCGTACGGCGTCGGCGGTGAAGACGATCAGGGCGAGCCAGACCAGGGCGAAGCCGGCCAGTCGGGCCGGTGGCATCGGCTCGTGGAAGATCAGCACACCGCAGCCGAGCTGGAGGATCGGCGCCACGTACTGGAGCATGCCGAGGGCGGTCAGTGGTAGCCGGTTGGCGGCCCCGGCGAACATCAGCAACGGGATGGCGGTCAACGCTCCGGCGAGCACCAGCAGGGCCGTGTGCCCGGCCGAGACGTGGCCGAAGGCCAGGTCTGCGGTGGCCGCGAGCCAGCCGAGGTAGCCCAGCGCGGGCAGCGACAACACTGCCGACTCGACGAACAGGCCCTCTGCGGCGGGCAGGCCGAGGCGCTTCTTCACCAGGCTGTACCCGCCGAAGGAGAAGGCCAGGATGAGCGCGAGGTACGGCAGTCGTCCGTAGTCGATGGTGAGCACGGCCACCGCCAACGCGCCGACGCCGAGCGCCCACCACTGCGCCGGGCGCAGTCGCTCCCGCAGCACCAGCACCCCGAGCAGGACCACGATCAGCGGGTTGATGAAGTATCCGAGGGCGGTCTCCACCACCCGGTCGGTGTTCACGCCGTAGATGTAGGTGAACCAGTTGACACCGATCAGTGCGGCGGCGGCGCCGATCCCGGCCAGGGTCCGGGGCTGGCGCAGCAGGGCACGGAGGAAGCCGACGTTGCGCAGCGCGAGGAGCAGCAACGCGACGAACGCGACGGACCACACCACCCGGTGGGCCAGGATCTCCATCGGCCCGGCCGGGCGCAGCAGCTTGAAGTAGAGCGGAAAGAACCCCCACATCAGGTAGGCACCGAGGCCGTAGAGGTATCCGAGGCGGAGCGACGTCACGGCTCAACCGTAAGCGCCGGGTCGGCCATCCGGTCCTTGCCGGTGAGCGGACTCACCGGTTGGGGGTCGCGCCTGTCGAGTTCCATCCACCGGTCGGGGGGTACGCAGTTGAAGCCGACCTTCTCGTACACCCCGTGTGCGTCGTTGGTGGCCAGCAGGATTCGGCGTACGCCCAGCTCCGCCAGGTGGTCACGGACCGCGCCCGCCAGCCAGGTGCCCAGCCCGCGACCCCGTTCGGCCCGGTCGACGTAGACGTCGCAGAGGTAGCCGAAGGTGGCCCGGTCGGTGATCACCCGGGCGACCGCGACCTGCCGGCCGTCCGCCGGGCGGTACACCCCGAACCCGATCGAACCGGCGAACGCCCGCGCGACCGTCTCCCGGTCACGCCCGAGCGCCCAGTACGCGTCCAGACTGAGCCAACCGTGTACCAGGTCAAGGTCAAGCCGGGTGGGGTCGGTGCTGATCGTGTAGCCGTCGTCGCGGGTAAGGGTGAACACCCTGTCGACGCTACTGCCTGGCGGCGCGCGCCTCGGCAGCCAATTCCCGCGATATGGCCAGCGTTACCGCATCCTGCCGGCGGTCACCGATGTGTGGCCGCCGGCAGGATCGCCGAGGACGGTCAGTCGCGGTCGAGGATGGCGCCGAGGATCCAGGTGACGATGCCGACGAAGAGCGCCCCGAGCACCGCCGCCGGCCAGAAGCCGTCGACGTCGAAGGGCAGCCCCGCCTGGTCCGCGATCCAGCCGGTGAGCAGGAACAGCAGACCGTTGACGACCAGTGCGATCAGGCCGAGGGTGAGCAGGTAGAAACCGCAGCCGACGGTCTTGATGATCGGCTGTAGCACCCCGTTGACCACACCGAAGATGACCGCGACGAGGACCAGCGTCAGCACCGTCTCGGAGACCGAGTCGGTGTCGAGCGAGATCCCGGGGATGATCAGTGTGGCCAGCCAGAAGGCCACCGCCGTGGCGCCGACCCGGATCAGTAGACCTTTCAGAAAACCCATGGCGGGCATGGTGTCACGGCCGACGCGCGGGCGGAACCCGCGAGATCATCCGGCATGACGGTGGATGTCGGCACCGATGAGCTGCGCCTCGATCGGGGTGGGGACGAGCAGCGCCCAGCGCAGGGCCCGTCGGTTGACCACGGCGACCATACCGGGCCGAATCCGGGTCAACAGGTGCGCCGCGTCGCCGAGCCCCAGCGCCGCACCGGCGACCGTGGCTTCCGCCTGACTGAGCGGGGGGAGGACCGCCAGGTCGGCCCGGCCCAACGGGTCCGTGTCCGACGGGGTCAGCGCGTCGCGGACCAGCAGCGTGGTCTGCCACGCGGTGCCCGGTCGCGGACCCGGCGGCGGTGGTGCGTCCAGCACCACGAGCACCGGTGCGAGCGGCGTCCCGGAGCCCCGCGTCACCGGCCGGTCGGGCGGTGCCAGTCGTACGGGCGCGCCCGGCACACCAACGCCCCGGAGGAAGCGGTCCCAGGCGTGCGGGCGGGTCGTCTGCACGACCACCTGGGCACCGAGCGCCAGCGCCCGTACGGCGACCAGTTGGGCGACGGGTACCCCGCCGCCGAGCACCAGCCGGGTGCTCTCCGGCCGGAACAGGCGGACGGTGACGGCGTGGCCGTGCCGGTTGACGCCGAGCTGCAACCCGGCGTTGCCGTACGGCACGGTCAGCTCCGGATGCCCGGCACTGGTCGGGGGCGATGCCGTGGGCAGTGCCAGCGGCAGCGTGTCGGCGAAGCCGGTCACCTGCCTGCCGTCGAGACGCTCCACCGTCGCGCCGACCAGGGCCACCGTCCGTCGGAACTGTCGGGCCGCGTTCGCCAACTCGGCGGGCGTCGCGGCGGCCAGCCGTACGACCAGCCCGGCCGACGGCCCGGCCCGGCCGCTGCCCGCCGTCGGTCGTCCGGTCGCGCTGTGCAGCGACACCGTGATCGCGGTCGCGGGCAGCCCCCACAGTCGGGGGAACATCGCCTCCCCCACCGGCCACCCGCTCAACCGGAAGCTGGTCTGGAGCAGGCCACCACACCGGACCGTCTGCCAGGACTCGCGAACCGGTCGCCCGTCATGGTGGGCGAACTCGGCGAGCACCCGGCGGACCGACTGCTCGCCCAGCGGTCGCACGGACACAGGGCGCAGCCGCCGGGCGATCCGGCGGACGACACCGGCGAGGGCATTCCCCAGCGTCTCCTCCGGCCAACCCCGGGCCCGCGACACCCGTACCGCCAGCACCGTCCGCTCCCAGCCGGCCAGTCGCTGGTCGCCGAGCTGACGGTAGGAGGCGGCCGCCGCGCCGTCACCGGCAGCGACCGCCGGTGTGGGTGTGCCGGTCAGCAGAAGCTGTACGCGTACGGGCGGTGCCTGGTCGGTCTCGTCGGCCAGCAGCGCCGCCGGTGAGCCCACGCGCCGCCCGCCGTCACCGAGCAGCTCGGCCGGATCGCCGACCTCCAGCAGTGCCACCAGTCCATCCGGGTCGTCCAGCACCGAGGCCGGGCCACCCTCCCACTCGACGGTGCGGACCACTGCGTGCGGGGCCACCAGGTCGAGCAACTCGGCCGCAGTGGACAGTGATCTCCTCGCCCGTCGGCGGGCCAGATAACCGAAGCCGATGGCCAACCACTCGTACAACCACCGTCGACGTACCCGGAACCAGGTCACGACGAGTAGCCCGAGCGCCGCCAGCGCCGTGCCGGCGATCGCCGGTAGGCCCCGGCCCGCGACAGCGACGAGCCCCGCCGCCGCCACCTGGGTGGTGACGACCTGGCCGGCACCGATCCGCGGGGATCGCCACCGGCGCCCGGACCGTGATCGGGCGGCGACGGGCCGGATCCGCTGCCCGGAGGAGGGAGGCAGGCCGTCGGGAAGGGATTGGTCGCTCGTGCTCGGGCGGGGCGGAGCGCAAACCGTTGTCACCGCACCTCCCCGGAGACCGGTCACCCTTCGCGAATCGACAACCGCCCATCGTAATCGCCGACACGGGTTTACGTTGTCCACAGGGGAGTAGCAAGGGGTAGCAGAATTGCGATCGTGTCGCTACTGTCAGCGACGAGTTCTCGTTGGCCCATCCCGCGTCGTGCACGCCCTCCGGCGTCGTGGGTGGGGCGTTTTCCGCCGAAGGGCCAGCCACGATCGAGGAGACGAGGTGACGTCCCAGGTGTCCCAGACCCAGGCAGAGGCCGCGGTGATGCAGCAGACCGCGGCGAAGTTCGAGCAGACCGACCAGTCGTTGCAGTCGATGCTCAGTGGACTGCTGGTCCAGCTGGAGATCCTGCAACAGGCCTGGCGCGGGGCGGGCGGGCGGTCGTTCGAGCAGGTCAAGCGGAAGTGGGCGGAGGATCAGGCCGGGCTGCAACAGGCGCTACGGGAGACGGCGGGTGCGATCCGCACCGCCGGCACGCGGTACGACGCCTCGGACTCCGAGGCGGCTACCCGAGTCGCCGCCACCACGCGCGGCGGTATCCGACTGCCGCTCTAGCCCACGACCCAGGGAGACAGAGACCGATGGAGCACGGTGTGCTGGTCGTCAACTTCGCCGCGTTGCAACAGGCCAGCGCGGACATCCAGCGGGCGCTGAACACGCTCGACGCACAGCTCGGCCAGCTGGAACGAGATGCCGCGCCGCTGGTCGCCAGTTGGTCCGGTGCCGCCCAGCAGGCGTACGAGCAGCGGCAGACGCGGTGGCGCAACGCCTCGCAGGACCTCCAGGCGATGCTGCGCGACATCAAGCTCGCGGTGGACGAGTCCGCAGCCGACTATCTCGACACCGAGAAGCGGAACACCAACCTCTTCCAGTGACCTTTCCACGTCGAGCGCGGGGTGGCGCCGAACGGTGTCACCCCGCGTCGTGGTCCTGGCCGGCCGGGTGCCATCGTCGGCGCATCCCCCGAGGCACCACCGTCGCCGCCAGCACGACGGCGCCGGTCAGCGGCACCACCACGCCGGCCAGCAGCAGCGCGCGGGCGAGGGCGTCGGCGCGACGATCCTGCTGCGCCAACAGCGCCGGATCGGGTCGGTGCGCGCTCAGCCCGCTGGGTGGCTGGGCGCGCCCCGGCGTCGATCCGGTCTCGGTCACCGCCCGGTAGGGGTTCAACACTCCCGCGCCGTACCCGCCACCGGGTGCCGGATCAGCTGTCGCGACGAGCCGCCGAGTCACCTCGACCGCGCTGAGGTCGGGACGGTACTGGCGCAGCAGGGCGGCGGTGGCGGCGACGAAAGGCGCGGCGAAGCTCGTTCCGTCGATGCTGCGGTGTCCCTGCCCGGGGTTGGCGACCAGCACGTCGACACCGGGAGCGACGAGATCCACGTGGGTGCCGGTGTGCGAGAAGTCGGCGCGCAGCCCGTCCGCGCCGATCGCGCCGACCCCGAGCACCCCGTCGTACGCGGCGGGATAGGGCAGCGGACCGCCGTCGCCGGTCAGGTTGCCGGCGGCGGCCACCACGACCACGTCACGGTCGACCGCGTAGGCGACCGCCGTGCGGACGGCGGGATGGTCGGCGTAGAGCACGACGGAGAGGTTGACCACGGCCGCGCCACGGTCGACCGCCCAACGGACCGCCCGGCCGAGATCCTCCGGTGTCGCCGCGCGCCCCGTCCCCTGCCCGTCCACCACCTGCTGTTCGCTGACCCGGACCGGCAGGATCCGGGCCTGTGGCGCCAGCCCACGGAAGCTGGTCCCGTCGCGTGGCACTGCGGCGATGATGCTCGCTACCCCGGTGCCGTGCCCGACACAGTCGAGGCCGCCATCACCGTCGGGGTCGAGCAGGTCGATGCCGGCGAGCACCCGCCCGGCCAGTTGGGGATGCCGACGGTCGACACCCGAGTCGACCACCGCCACGATCACCCCGGCGCCGGTGGCCAGCCGGGAGAGCCGCTGTGGTGCGTACCGTTGCTGGGGCCAGGGGATCGCGGAGACCGAGACCGGCCCGGCGGGCTGCGGCGGCGACGCGCAGCGCGGTGCGGCTCGGGCCGGTGCCACGCCGACCGCCACCATCGGGCCGACCAGCAGGATCGCGGCCAGACCGGCGAGCGGGCACGACCAGCGTCGCCCTGCGCGCCGGACCCAAAGTGGCCGGGACATCGACCGCCTCCGCATCGTGTCGACAGCGACACGCGATGTTATCGGCTGCTGGTGGGTCGGGCGGGCAGCCGCCGGGCTGGGATTGTGATCTTGTAATCACCTTGTAGGTTGTATCCGATACCTATGGCCTGTGCCCGGGAGGAGGGGTGGCCGTGACCGACTGGGAGCCGGCCACCGCGGCTGAGGCGGCGATGCGCGACGCGCTGCACGGCAATGACCAGCAGCTTTACTTCCGTATCCTGTCCGGCGTCGAGCTGTTGCTGCCGGTCTCCGCGCAGGCTGCCGCCGGGCGGACACCGGTGGGCTGGGGCACCTGGACGACCGGTGGCCGGACCCACGTGTTGGCGTTCACCTCCGCCGAGGCGATGCGCGCCTGCCTCGGCGAGCACGTCGGCCCGAGCCGGCGCACCGGCTACGCGGAACTGGCCGCCAGTTGGCCCAACCACGAGTGGTGGTTGGCGGTGAACCCGGGCCTGCCCATCGAGGGCTACCTGCCCGCCTGGTACGTGGCCCAGTTGTCCCGAGGTGACGTCCGGCTACCCGGGCGCACGGTGGGTGCCCGCGCCCGGCTGGAACGGGTGGAGGCACTGAACCGGGTCCGTGACGCCGCCGCGTCGCCACCGGACGCGGCGGCGAACGCCCAGCCGCGACCGCCGCGACCGGGCCGACCGACCCAGCTTCCCCCGGCCCCTCCGGTGGTGCCGGCGGCCTTCCACCTTCCCGAGGTGCCACCGCAGGCGTCGCGTACGATCACCGGCCCGCGACCGCAGCCCGCCGACCGGCCACCCGTACCGCCGCGCCCGAGCCAACCCGACGGCGGCGGAGTGGGCCGTGCCACGGCTGCCGGTCAGCAACGACCGGGTGGACTCGGTGGTGCGCGATCCGACGCACCGGGCCCGCTGGGCGGCCTGACATCACGCCGCCCGCCGCCCGGCCGCAACGAGGAACCCGCGTCCGCCGGGCCGGGCTGGCCCCCAGAGCAGCCCGGAGCCACCAACGGACATTCGACCGGTGCCGAGCAGACGGGTCCGCGATCCTTCTTCGAACCCGCGCACAACCGCCTGACGCAGCGTGGCGACCGCCTCACCGAGCGGGCCGCCCCACCGTCGCGGTTCCGAGGTGGTCAGCCGTTTCCCCGGCGTGGCCCGGCTGGCGAACCGCCGTCCGAGGGGCCGACCCGTGCCTTCGTCTTCAGCGAGAACGACCAGGCCAACATCGGTACGCGGACAGGTCCGAACGAGGAGGCCACCGCGCCGCTACCGGCCCCTGACGGGCCGGTACGACCGCTGCGGGTGAGCACTCCCGCAGGCTGGGCGGCACCTGGCGGCGGGGCTCCGACCGCCGGTGGTGGCGGTGATCCGACGCAGGCGTTGCCCCGCCGTCAGCCGGTGGAGGAGGAGCCGACCTCGGTGGCCGAACCGGTCTCCGGTCCGCCCGCGCCACGTCGCGGCTTCACCCCGATCGTCATAGAGGGCACGATCATCGAGGCCCGGGACCTCACCCTGACCAACGGCAGCGGTGGCCCGCCGACACCGGACGACGAAGGAGAGCGCCCGACCCAGGCGATGCCGTCGACTGCGACGGCAGCCGAGGACACCGAGGTGACGGCCCCGCTCGCCGCGCCCGCGCCGGAGGCGGCGACGGTACGCCTCCCGACCACCGAATCCGAGCCGACGGTTCCGGTTCCGACGGGGTCGGATGCTGAGCCGACGGTGCCGGTTCCGACGGGGTCGGATGCTGAGCCGACGGTGCCGGTTCCGACGGGTTCGGGTGCTGAGCCGACGGTGCCGGTTCCGACGGGGTCGGGTGCTGAGCCGACGGTGCCGGTTCCGACGGGGTCGGGTGCTGAGCCGACGGTGCCGGTTCCGACGGCTACCCCGGAGCTGTCCAGCCAGGTCCAGTCGGAGACCGACGCGGCTACGGTGCCGTTGACCGCCCCCCACCCGGCGGATACGCCCTCGCTGTTCACGCCGGTCTCCGCGCAGCCAGCCACATCACCCGCGCCGCCGCCCGCGTCGGCCGCATCACCCGCGCCGCCGCCCGCGTCGGCCGCATCACCCGCGCCGCCGCCCGCGTCGGCCGAGCCCCCGACCGCGTCGCCGGTGGGGGAAGCGGCGGCTGCCGGCTCCCCGGTAACCGAGCCCTCGTCCGGCAGCAGCACCACACCGGTCACCGCCGCGCCGCCCTTCGAACCCGCCAACGAGGTGGAGGAAGACCTGTACGGTGCCGCCAGCGCCGGCAGCACCGACACCTTCCTCTCCACGCTGCTGTTGGCCCGGGTCCTGATGCCGGTGGCCGCCGATTCCGCTCCTGGCAGCCGCCCCGGGGAACCCGGCTTCGTCTGGCCGACCGTGCAACTGGACGGGCAGACCTACGTGGTGGCCTACACCTCCCCGCAACGCCTCGCCGACCACACCGATCCGGCGGCCGAGACGGTCCAGGTCCGGTTCGTCCAGCTGATCCGTCGATGGCCCGACCTGTCGTGGTCGTTCGCGGTCAACCCCGGCACCCCGGTCGGTGCGAAGCTGCCCGGCGAGCAGATCGTCGGGCTGGCCAACTGGGCGGCCGAACTCGGTCTCGGTGACGATGTCGAGGGCGAGCCCGAGCCGACCGTCACGACTCCCGCCCCGGCGAGCAGCCCCCGGCAGGCGGCACCGGCGGGCGACCTGGCCCGGCCGATCGTGATGCAGAAGGCGATCGCCCCGAGCCAACTCGGCTACTACCTGGAACGGGGCTACGACCGGGTCTCCGGATTCGTCCACCGGGCTAGCGAGTTGGCACACCTCACCACCCCGGCGGCCCTCTACCGGGCGCTCGGCCTCAACCACCCGGACTCGCCCTTCGCACCGGACGCCGAGCAGATCTACGTGCTCCGCTGGCCCGCGTACCGGCCGAGCCTGTACCGGATTCCGTACGGCGGGCAGAACGAGGCGGCCATGCGGGCGATGGAGGGTTGGGTCATCGAACGGCCCCCGTTCCGGGGCAACGGCTTCGCCCCCGGCGAGGGCAGCGACGTGCTCGCCGAGTTCAAAGTGGACAGCGTCCGGCTGCCGCACGGTGCCCAGCTGGTACGCATCGACGCCTCGGGCACCGAGCGGCTGATCGCCGTGCTCGACACCGACACGCTCTCCTGGCAACAGGTCGGTGAGCGGTGATGCGCGACGGCTACGTGGCCCGCTGGCGCGGGCGGGAGTACCAGGCCAGCCCGGACGGCAGCGAGGTCCGTCTCTACCAGGCGGAGGCCACCGAGGGTTTCACCGAGGTGCGGCCCGGCCGGTACGTCCGGGTCGTGCCGGCCAACGAGATCGAGGAGTTGGCGTACGTCCGGACGACCTGCACCTGGAAGGGACAGCCGTTCATCGTGCTGGCCGAGCATGACGGATGGCTGCGGGTCGAGTACACCGGCGGGCGGTGGCCGGTCGCGGAGGCGATGCGGCTGGAGGCCTTCGACTTCGGCGTCTACCAGGGTTGGGCACCCGTCGGCGAGGTCACCGAGGTGCGTGAGCAGCGGGTCTGAGCGCGGCCGTCCAGGTCAGGTCTTCGCCCACCGGAGGATCTCGCCGAGCACCAGTTCCGGGGTCTCCAGGTGTGGGAAGTGCCCGACCTCGTCGAGCAGCCGCCACTCGTACGCCGCGCTGACGTAACGCCCGGAGCCTTGGGCGGTACGCGGCAACGACGCCATGTCCCGCGCGCCGTGCAGTTGCAGGGTGGGTGTGGTCAGCGGGCGCTGCATCAGCTTGACGAAGCGGTAGCCGTGCAGCCGAAGGACCGACCGGAACGCCCACCGGTAACCCTCCAGCGCGCAGAAGGCGGCCTGCGGGATCCGCATGGCCTCCCGGTAGCGCCGTGCGTAGTCGGTGAAGTCCGGGCCGCTGACCCAGCGCGGGCCACCCCAGCGGCGCAGGATCTCCTCCACCGCGCGGCCGTTGTCGCGGGTGAGGAGGTGTTCGTATCGGGGCAGCTGGAATTTCAGCGCCGGTGTCGAGGCGGCGAACTGGCCTCGGGGGTCGGCGAAGATGGCGGCCCGTAGCCGCAGCGGGTGGGGGGCAGCGAGCACCACCAGGCGGCGTACCAGGTTGGGGTGGAACGACGCCGCGGTCCAGGCGATCATCCCGCCGGCACCGGTGCCGACCAGGGTGGCCGAACGCTCGCCCAGCGCCCGGATCAGCCCGGCGACGTCGGCGGCCAGGGTGTAGCCGTCGTACCCCCGGGGTGGCTTGTCGCTGGCCCCGTAGCCCCGCAGATCCATCGCGACGGCGCGGAAGCCGGCGTCGGCGACGGCCGGCAGCATCTGGTGCCAGGCCCACCAGTGCTCCGGGAAGCCGTGCAGGAAGAGCACCATCGGGCCGGTACCCGCCTCCACGACGTGGAAGCGGCTGCCGTTCGCACCCACGAACCGGTGCGTCCACGGCCCCTCGGTGAGTACGCAGGACTCGTCGACGGCATCGCCACGCTGCTCGGTCATGGACCACAGCCTAGGCCCTGTGTCGACGGCGTCGGTCGGGCCGAGACCTGGCTGTGCGGCGGGCGGAGGTCGGGTCCGGACGGTCAACCGACCGGGAGGATCTTGATGATGTCGACCGGGATGCCCGGGCCGTCGCAGTCCACCTCGGTCGTCGCCGCAGCGGTGGTCACCCGCACCCAGGTCCCGGTGGCGAAGGTGCCCTTGTCCCTGCCGTGCAGGGCGTACTCCCGGCCGTCGTCGGTGACCAGGGTGTAGCAGGGGCCGCTGCCGCCACGGCTGAGCCGGCCGGCGAGGACGTTCGCCTTGCGCAGCTCGGTCGGATGACTCGGTGGGGCCGTCGGGGTGCCGATCAGCGGTGGTTCGGTCGGCGACAGCGTCTGGCCGGTACGACCGGAAGGTGGCTGGCCGGCGGCGGTGTCGTCGGCAGGGGCGTCGCCGGGGCTCGCCGTCGGGGAGCCGCCGGGCGCGGTGGGGCTCTGGTCGGCGGTCACGGTGCCTCCCCGGTCCGACTCGGCGCACCCGGCCACCGCCAGCAGCAGGGCGAGACCGGCCGCTGACGCTCGGGTGCGGACGGTGGTGGACACGAGGGTACGACGTGAGCGGCGTCGTGCCGGTTCCCACCTGGCCGGGTCCGTCACGGTGCCGCACAGCGTGATGCCCCGGGCAGGTCACCTGCCCGGGGCATCGTTGCTGTCACTCAGCGATCAGGAGAACTTGACCTTGGTGTAGATGCCGTTCTGCGAGACCACCTTGATCTTGGTGCCGGTGGCCGGGAGCTTGACGCCGTGGTTCGGCAGCTCCGGGTACCAGTACTGCTTGGTGTCGTCGAACAGCGGCTGCGCGTCCTGGCCACGGATGTACTGCGGCTGGCTGTTCAGGTGCAGCGTGAACGAGTCCGCCTTCTTGAGGCTGAACGGCGCGTCGTAGACCTGGACGCGGGCCCGCCAGGGCTGCCCGGTCAGGTTGTAGATCGGCCGCGGGTGGGCATCGATGATCAGGTTCCGGCCCTCGCCCGGGTGCGCGAACGTGTCGTTGTCCGCCCACCGGGTGTTCCAGTACGAGATCAGCAGCCCCTCCTGGTACGCGTAGTGGTCCACGTAGTCAGGCTTGGTGTTCGTGTAGCCGAAGAAGTACGGGCCGGTCTTCAGGTACTTGTCGTACGAGATGTACTGCCGGGTGCCCGCGATGTAGTAGTTCGCGAAGCTCTTGGTGTACGTCTCCTCGACCACCTCGAACCCGCCGGCCAGCGTCCAGCCTGCCGCGCCGGACTCCGCACCGTCGGTGAAGACCGTCTCGCCATCGGCGGTCAGGGTGACCGCGTCACCGAAGAAGCCACCCTCGGAGACACCACCGTCGGTCTGGTAGCGCAACCGGAACGCGACGCTGTTGCCGACCAACTCGTCCAGCGGGATCTCGATGTCGACCCACTCGTCGTCGGAGCTGCCGTCCAGTGCGAACCGGCCGGGGGAGATCTCCTTCAGCGGCGTACCGTCGGCGGTGCCGGGCTGCGACGTCCAGCTCTGGCCGCCGTCGACCGAGGTCTCGAAGAAGAGGTAGTCGTAGTCTTCCTCGATGCTGTAGCGGCCCTTCATCGACAAGGTCGCCGACGACTTCCCGGTCAGGTCGAACGTCCGGGTCATCGTGCTGTTGAGGTCGTCCGCGTTGCCGGAGAAGAACTGCTTGTCACCCTCGAACGGCGCGCCGTTGTCGAAGGTGTACTCCCGCTCGGGCAGCACCACCACGGCGGCCTGGGCCTCCTTGGTGTTGTACTCCTGTGGGCCGAGGGTCAGCGTCCGCTTCTGCCCGGCCACGATCACCTCGTAGTCGAGCCAACCGAGCTGGAGCTTGTTCCAGGCGCCGAGGTCGCCACCGCGCTCGCCGATGCCGCCGTCGTTGCTGGCACCGAGGCGGCTCTGGGCCATCAGCGTCCAGTGCTCGTTGTTGTTGTCGCCACCGCTGAGGACGTTGTAGTCGTCCGGCAGGCCGAGGTCGTGAGCGTACTCGTGGTAGAAGACGCTGCGACCGCCGTTCTCCGGCTGGATGGTGTAGTCGCCGATCCACACGCCGGTGTTACCGATCTGGGTGCCGCCCGCCGGGAAGTTCGGCGGACCGGTGCGACCCTGGTCCGAGGCGTACGCGTACCAGCGGTGGCTCCAGATGGCGTCCTCGCCCTGGATCGGGTCACCGTCGGCCATGTCGCCACCGGCGTGCACGATCTGGAAGTGGTCGATGTAGCCGTCCGGCTCGTTGAAGTCGCCGTCACCGTCGTGGTCGTACCGGTCCCACTGGTCCATCGCCCGGACGTCAGCGGCGATCTCCTCGTCGGACCGCCCGGCCGCCTTCTGGTCGGCGACCCACTGGTTGGCCGCGTCGCGCACCAGCGCCCAGACGTTGCTGCAGACGATCCCGGCACACGGGTAGCCGCTGGAGCGGCCGTAGCGGGCCTCGTTGTACTGGACCTTCACCCAGTCGGTGACCACGCCGTCGACGCTGTACCGGCCAGAGGACTGGGCCTCGTAGTACTGCTTGACCGACTCGTCACCGGGGCCCGTGCCGAAGTAGAGCTTCCGGTAGTACTCGGCGCTGTAGTCCGCCTGCCAGACGGTGGAGTTGTCCACCGACCGGTTCGGCTCGGGAATCTCGTTGTGCAGCGGCCCGTCGAACTTCGTCGGGCCGGGGACATCCGGGTCGGTGTCCTGGTCGGGGTAGTCCGGGTGCCGTTCGTTGCCGAACTCGGCCAGGATCACGAAGATCCGGTCGGTCTTCTCCCGGGACAACTCGACGTACTGCTTCTCGGTGGGGCCCCGGCCACCCTTGGTGGCCTTGGCGTTGCGACCGGCCTTGCCGCCACGGGTGGCCCGCTCGCCGACCTTGACGACCGTGCTGCCGTTGATCCGTTCGGCCTTGGCTCGGCCCGAGAGCACCTCGCTGAGGCCCTCCTGACGCAGGGCGCGACGCTTGGCCTCCAGCGGGTTCGGTAGGTCGTGTTCGGCGTGGGCGGGCTCCGCGATGGACGGCGCGGCCGCCGGCGTCTCCAGCTGCGGCGCGGCGGCGGCGGATGAGCCGACCGTCAGTCCTGTCGCCGTCAACGAGAGCCCGAGCAGACCCACTGCGACTTTCCGCACGTGGTACCTCCGGATTGAGGGAACCGGCCCGTCGGGGGTTGTGGGCCGGTGAAAAAGGCCCCCGTAAATGGGGCCAGTGGTGAACTTAGGCACTGGAGGGGCCGGTGGGAAGACCCAGGCCGAATTTGTTGCAGATAGTTTTTGCCGGGCGCTCGGGCTGTCACATTCAGACCAGGTCGGGACGTACCCGACCATGACGAAGGGTGGCGGCCCGATCTCGGACCGCCACCCTTCGAGTCGTACGCCTGCCGTCAGTCCTCGTCGGACTTCCCGCCGCTCATCCCGGCGGAGATCAGCTCCATCACGGACGAGTCCTGCAAGGTGGTCACGTCACCCAGCGAACGGTTCTCCGCCACGTCCCGCAGCAGCCGCCGCATGATCTTGCCGGAGCGGGTCTTCGGCAACTCCGGCACCAGCATGATCTGGCGCGGCTTGGCGATCGGGCCGAGCGTCTTCGCCACGTGGTTACGCAGCTCGGCGATCAGCTGCTCGCCCGCCTCACCGGAGATCTCGGTGCTGCCCCGTGGGATGGCGAACGCGACGATCGCCTGCCCGGTGGTCGGGTCGGTGGCACCGACCACCGCGGCCTCCGCCACCGACGGGTGCGACACCAGCGCCGACTCCACCTCGGTGGTGGAGATGTTGTGCCCCGACACCAGCATCACGTCGTCGACCCGGCCGAGCAGCCAGATGTGCCCGTCGTCGTCCTTCTTCGCACCGTCACCGGCGAAGTAGATCCACGGGTCGTCGGCGTTACCGCTCGCGCCCGCGCCGAACCGCGACCAGTACGTCTCGATGAACCGGTTGTCGTCGCCCCAGATGGTGCGCAACATCGACGGCCACGGCTCGCGCAGCACGAGGTAACCGCCCCCGCCGTTGGGCACCGACTGGCCCTGGTCGTCCACCACGTCCGCGACGACACCCGGCAGCGGAGTCATCGCCGAACCGGGCTTGGCGGCGGTCACGCCCGGCAACGGCGAGATCATCATGCTGCCGGTCTCGGTCTGCCACCAGGTGTCCACGATGGGCAGCTCACCGTGCCCCACGTGCTGCCGGTACCACATCCACGCCTCGGGGTTGATGGGCTCACCGACACTGCCGAGCAGCCGCAACGACGAGAGGTCGTACTCCGCCGGAATCTGCTCGCCCCACTTCATCATGGTGCGGATCAACGTCGGTGCCGTGTAGAGGATGGTCACCCCGTACCGGTCGACGATCTCCCAGAAACGGCCCTTGTGTGGAGTGTCCGGAGTGCCCTCGTACATCACCTGGGTCACGCCGTTGGAGAGCGGACCGTAAACGATGTAGGAATGGCCGGTCACCCAACCGATGTCCGCCGTGCACCAGTAGACGTCGGACTCCGGCTTGAGGTCGAAGACCGCGTGCGAGGTGTACGCCGCCTGGGTCAGGTAGCCGCCGGTGGTGTGCAGGATGCCCTTCGGGCGGGCGGTGGTGCCGCTGGTGTAGAGGATGAACAGCGGATGCTCGGCGTCGAACGGCTGGGCGGAATGCTCGGTTGACGCCTGCTCCACCGTCTCGTGCCACCAATGGTCCCGCTCGGACCAGCCCACCTCCCCGCCGGTACGCCGAACCACCAGCACGTGCTCGACCGACGGGCAGTTCGCCACCGCCTCGTCGACGGTCGGCTTGAGCGCGGACGGCTTGCCCCGCCGGTAGCCGCCGTCGGCGGTGATCACGACCTTGGCCGAGGCGTCCTGGATCCGGTTGGTCAACGCGTCGGCGGAGAAGCCACCGAAGACCACGCTGTGCGTCGCGCCGATCCGGGCGCAGGCCAGCATCGCGACCGCGGCCTCCGGGATCATCGGCAGGTAGATCGCCACCCGGTCACCGGCGGTCACCCCGAGGTCGGTGAGCGCGTTCGCCGCCTGGCAGGTCATCCGGTGCAGGTCGGCGTAGGTGATGGTGCGGGTGTCACCGGGCTCGCCCTCCCAGTGGATCGCCACCTTGTCACCCTGGCCGGCCTCCACATGCCGGTCGAGACAGTTGTAGGCCACGTTCAACTGGCCACCGACGAACCACCGCGCGAACGGCGGCCGGGACCAGTCGAGCACCTGGTCCCACCGCTTCGCCCAGGCCAGCCGGTCGGCCTGGTGCTCCCAGAAGGCGAGCCGGTCGGACTCCGCCTCGGCGTACGCGTCAGCGGTGACGTTGGCGTCAGCGGCGAGCTCGGCTGGCGGCGGGAACTGACGCGTCTCGTTCAGCAGATTGGCCAATGCCTCACTCATGCCAACACTCCTCGTCGTTTGGGTGACCTGGGTCTCTTCCGGGCAGGTTAGTCGTGGCCCACGAGCGAGGCGACCGAACCCTCACCGACCCGTCGCCCAACGGCCCCTCCCACGCGCCGAGGCGCAAGGAAGGGCACCTTGTTAACGCCTCCGGTAGAGGAAGGGCCCCCTGCTAACACGTCGCTACGGGTGGCGGGCGTCGCGTTGCCGGTTACTCGTGCCCGAAGCCGCCGACCTGGTCGCTAGCGTGGCGGGGTGAACTCCGACCCGCTCGCGCCGCTGCTCGCGCTCACCGACGTCGCCGACGCCGTCGAGCAGGCCCGTACCCACTTCGACCACGCACTCGGCCACCGGGCGTTGCGCCGCCATGGCGGCCAGGTGGCGGCCGAGGTCAGTCTGCGCTCTGCGGTGGCTAGCGCCGCGTTGGAGGGCCACGACCATGAGCGGGAGGAGGTACGCGCCGGTACCGTCACCGAACCGGTGCTCCAGGGCGCGCTACGGGTCGCCGGAGCGCTACCCGGGCTCAGTGAACTCTGGTCCACGGCCCCCCGACAGGTCCTGGCGAAACTGCACGTGCTCGCCGCCCGTGAGGTGACCACCGAAGCGGAACTGGGCCGCCCGGTCGACGACCCGGTGGTCGCCGCCCGACTCGACGCACTGGTCAACCTGGTGACCGGTGGCACCCGGGTCAGCCCGCTGGTGCTGGCCGCCGTCGTACACGGTGAACTGCTCAACCTGCGCCCGTTCGCCGGCCCCTCCGGTGTGGTGGCCCGGGGCGCGGCCCGTCTCGTACTGCTCTCCACCGGCTTCGACCCGCGCGGCCTGCTCGCCGTCGACGTCGGCCACCGCGAGCGGGAGCCTGAGTACGTCGGCGCGGCCGGTGCCTTCGCCACCGGCACCCCTGACGGGTTGCGGTCGTGGCTGCGGCACTACATGTCCGCCGTGGAAGTGGGTGCCGACCAGCTCACCGCGATCGGAGACGAGACCCTGGCCGCCTGACAGGCCGCCTGGTCAGGCCGGGCGGTAGGTCAGGCCGGCGAGGCGCTGGCGCGGGTACGGCGATGCCGGCCGTACCACGCGATGCCGATCGCCACCCCGACACCGACACCGAGCGCCGCCGCGGCGACCGGAACGGCGGGCCGCTCACGCAGCCGCCTACCCAGCGGGACCGGATGCCGGAACTCAAGCACCGGCCAGCCGTTCTCCACCGCCAGCCGACGCAGCTGCCGGTCCGGGTTGACCACGCTCGGATGACCCACGCACTCCAGCAACGGGCGATCGCTGTACGAGTCGGAGTAGGCGTACGAGTCGGCCAGGTCGTACCCCCGGACGGCGGCGAGTTCGCTGACCGCCTCGACCTTGCTGGGCCCAGCGGCGTAGAACTCGACCTCACCGCTGTACCGACCGTCGACCACGCCCATCCGGGTGGCGATCACGTCGGTGACTCCGAGCAGCGCACCGATGGGGCGCACCATCTCCTCGCCCGAGGCGGAGACCAGCACCACGTCCCGACCGGCAGCCTGATGCTCCTCGATCAGCGCGGCGGCCTCCGCGTACACGTAAGGATTGATGAGTTCGTGCAGTGTCTCCGCGACGATCTGACGGACCTGCTCCACCCGCCACCCCTTGCAGAGGGTGGCGAGATAATCGCGGGTCCGGGCCATGGTCTGCTCGTCGGTGCCGCCCAGCCGGAACATCAACTGCGCGTACGCCGACTTGACCACATCACGCCGGGTGATCAGGCCGTCCCGGTAGAACGGCCTGCCGAACGCCAAGGCGCTCGACTTGGCGATGACGGTCTTGTCCAGATCGAAAAAAGCGGCACTTCGGCCCACGGCGCGAAAGTCTAGCCCGATGGTCTATGGTCGGCGGGTGCCCGGGGCCTGAAGAGCACTCGGACCTGCGGGCCGACCTCCGCCCGCCTGCGAACAGTGACCGCAGTCACACGCTGCGAACAGGATTTCGCAGGGAGTGGAGGCTACACC
Source organism: Micromonospora sp. DT48 (assembly GCF_049844495.1). Taxonomy (NCBI): domain Bacteria; kingdom Bacillati; phylum Actinomycetota; class Actinomycetes; order Micromonosporales; family Micromonosporaceae; genus Micromonospora; species Micromonospora sp. DT48. The sequence goes on along the minus strand of NZ_JBNCLE010000006.1, from coordinate 125,106 downwards.
ACTCGACGTACACAGGTCTGCTCAGGCAGACTTGTTCACTAGCACGAGCACTCAAACTGGCAGACCCTCAGCGGTTGCACCCCCCGTGACCGCTGAGTGGGTTCGGCTCGACCCCCCCGGAGCCGAACCTTCGACGACCCCCGTCTCCCCCCGACGGGGGTCGTCCCTTTGGTAGGTAAGCGCTCCACCGCAGGTCACAGGTCGTCCCGATCCCGTCGGTGGCCTCATCCTGTGGCGTTTCCGGGGTCAGAGGCAGCAGCGAGGCAGCGGAGCCGTCGAAGGCCGCCAGGACGCGGGCGGCGTAGTCGTCCGGGGTGTGGGTGTAGCGGTTGAGCGTGGTGGACGCCTGCTCGTGGCCCATCGCCGCAGGTCAGACATCGTGTCTGTGCGCAGCCGTCCTCGTCGTCGGCGAGGACGGCGAAGGCCCTGCCGCCGCACCGCTGGCAGATCAGCTCCTCGACTTGAGCCACCGGGTAGCCGCCGGGCTGGTACTCGCGCAAGTAGTCGGCGAGGTCGGTGAAGTCGTCGCCGCGCCAGAACTTGCCGGTGGTGTCGACCGCCATCGGTGCAGCGTGCAGGATCCGGCTACTGGTGTCGAGACCCGGCGTTGGATACGCGGAGTTCGTGAGTAGCCGGTAGGCGTCTTAGGCGAGTAGCGCTTCAGGCAGCGCATGATCTCAGTCTTGGTCTTGTCACGCTCGAGGTTCGCGGATCGCGGCTTCGATGCGCAGACCGATGCCGGTGGCGACGAGGAATCCCGACAGGATGTGCGGCTCAGCCGACCCGGAGTCGCTCGACAGCGTGATGATCGAGACCAGTAGGCCAGCGACCAGGGCCATGTTGCCGATTATGCGGACCGTGGAAACACGTCTCGCAGGAGGATTCATCCGGCGGACCCTACCGGAGGCAGGCGACCCCTCAGGATCGCCGATGCGACGTCGGTGTCCAGGAGACGACCAGGTTCACGCGGCGCTGGCCCGCCGAGAGGCGTACAGGTCGGCGAGGAAGTCGTCCAGCTCTTCGTCGGATTCGAACAGGTCCGGCCGGGCCAGGTTGTCGATGGAGGCGACCGGCCGCACACCCTTTCGACGGGCCAGTTCCTCTGCCGGCACATGCTCAGCGGTCGGCCACTCGGGCATCCGCTCGGCGTTGCGAGCAGCCTTGCCTCGGTCCGTCTTGCCCATCGGGGACTCAGTTCGGGTGGTAGGCGACGGCGCGGCTCACGCCGAAGACCGGGCGGATCGAGGCGACGATGCGGCCGTGGTCATCGAGGTCGACGACCTCGCCCTCCGTGCTGATTCCGGCGAGGCTGAGGTCGTGCAGGACGCCGTGTCGCCACAGCGCGGGTCGCTCGCTTCCGTCGGTGGCCTGGGAACTGGCCAGGATCGCGCCACGGTTGTTGATCGCTCTGAGTCGGGTGAAGCTGCCGCCGAGGGTGCCGAGGTCCAGGGCGCGGCCGTGCCGCCAGAGGATGCCGCGTTCGTCCTGGTCCGCCGAAAACTGCCAGCCGATCGCCCAGCCACGGTCGTTGAGGGCGTACGTGTTGCTGCGGTTGAAAGGGCCGGCACCGAGGTCGGTGATCCGGCCACGGTGCCACAGTGCGGCGTGGAAACCATCTGGCAGGGCCATGCCGCCGGAGACCTGGCCGTGCTCGTTGATGTCGGACACGTCGGCGAGGGGCAAGGGTCGGGCCCGGCCGCGCGTCCACAGGGTGGGGCCCGCGTCGGTGTGGCCGACGACCTGGCCCCGGTTGTTGATCGCTACCGGCCGCGCGGACGGGTCACCCAGCGGGCGCAGGACGCCGCGATGCCAGATGTACGCGCCGGAGCCGTCGTCGCGGCTGCCGACGATCTGGCCACGGTCGTTGATGTCGACTGGGCTGAAGTCGCCGAGATCGATCATCCGACCGTGCCGCCAGAGGAATCCACGGTAACTGCCGTCGGCGCCCTGGGCGCGGCCCACCACGTCGCCACGGTCGTTCATGGCGGTGGCGTAGCTGCTGTCGCCGCCGAGCGTGCCGAGGTCCACCACGCGGTAGTGGGCCGGGGCAGCAGGGGTGGCGGTGGTGGGTGCGAGTGCGGGTGCCGCCGTCATGGCGGCTGCGAGGAGAGCGGTGACGAGGATGGACGGCATGTCGGCTTCCTCCGCAGCGTCGCCCGGCGGAACGTGCGCTCAGCGTAGGCGTGTCCTGCGGCCCCGGCAGGGCGCTGTCACGTAGCGGACAGCCCGGTCATCCGACTGTGCATCAGAGGTCGCCGTGGCGGATCGCGAACCGTTGAGCCGGATCAGCGTGGCAGACCGGTCGGGTCGGGGTGGAGGTCAGCACGAATTCGTACGTGCCGTCGTCGGCTCCCTCGGCTTGAGCGTGCCCTCGGACTTCGGTCTCGTACCAGTCGGGTGGCACTGCAACGCGGTGGTGTGCCGGATGGTCCGGTTGCCAGTGACGGAGGTACCCGACGCCGCAGAGCAGCAGCGAACCAGTCGCCGACCCGAGGATCCAGCCCGGCGACGAGAACGCGGCGGCGGACCTCGGGGAAGGATCTGCGGCGTGCCGCACCAGTACGGTGTAGCTCTCCGCGCCCAAGCTGTCACCGGCCTCGGTGGTGCTGAACAGGTCCAGCAGGTCACGACCCGTGCTGTCCGTGCCCAAATGTTGGTCGAGACGCACGGGGCCGAGCAGGGCGAAGCCATGAGCTTCGGGAAAGCAGCCGGTGAGTCGGACGGCTGGAAAGACCATGGCCCTACCTGATCACGGCTCGGCCGGGCGTACGCGTCGGCTCGAAGCAGGCCAGGGCGCGGCCCCGGCGGTCGGTCACCACCCATGGGTGACCGACGTACGTGTGCTGCCGGTACGACTGGCGTGGTGGCAGCACGGCGTACTGCCTCCGCTGTCCACGATGGTCGAGCCAGTACACGGTTACCGGTCGCGATCGCTGGTTGACGAACTCGATGCTCGTCTCGCTGCCACCGTCGGTCGACCGCAGTCCGCGTTCCCGCGACGCCGGTAGCGGTGTCAGGTGCTGCGGCTCGGGTGGCCGGGTGGTCGGTGGTGGGGCCGCCGGTCGGCTCGGTGGGGGGACCGGTCGGGTGCTTGGGGTGGTTGGCCTGGGCGGAGAGCTGGTCCGGGTGGCCGACGGTGGTGGTGTCGCCCGGCGACTCAGGTGTGGCCGGGAGGAGGTGACGCCCTCGACGGATGACGAGGCTGCCGGGGAGGGGGACGACGCGGCGGCGGTGGCGACTTGCCCAAGGTCGCCCTCACGGCTGTCCGGTGCCGGAGGAACCCAGCCTGACGGCACGTCCGGTGCGGCGGCCGGCGGCGGTCCGGCGGCGGGCCAGAGCACGGTGAGGATGAGACCGAGTACGGCGGTGGCGAGGCCGGCCAGTAGCAGCCGGTGCGACATCCGGCCCGGCGCGCGGTGCGCGGGTTCGAACGGCGCGACCGGCTCCCGTACCGGCGGGGGTGGTGTGGTCGACGCGTCGCCTCCGGGGGTGGGTGCCGGTGGCAGCGCCCGCAGAACCGGCGGCGCCGCCAACTGCTTGGCGCGGGTGCGCGGGTCGAACAGCCAGGGGCCGACCCGCAGCCTCGGTTCGACACGGCCATCTTCGTGATCTGGCGACTGGTTCATGACCTCGATCCGGCGAGGAACACCGTTCGGCGACGGCACAGGACGTCGATTATGCGTGGTGCACGTCACGTCTCGCTACGGGTGGTGTGGGTTGAGATCAGGTGCCTTGCGCGGCCTGTCCACATAACAGATCAACGACCGTTGTGGGCGTTGTCCACAGAGCACTTCGTTGTCCACAGGTTGGCCGTCCGGGGCGGCCTTCGGGGTGGCAGCGGCGGCAGGGTTCGACCCAGTGAACCCGCGCCGACCGCTTGGAGGCCGCGATGCCACCCCGTACGACCCTCCCACCGGACCGACGTCCACCGCTGGTCGTCACCTCGGACGCTGACCTGCTCGACGACCTTCTCCGGCTCGCTGCCGCAGGAGGAGTCGAGGTGGAGGTGGCCGCCGATCCGGCCGCCGCCCGCACCCGTTGGCGACCGGCGCCGCTGGTCGTCGTCGGCAGCGACCAGGCGCAGTCCTGCCTGCGGGCGCGGCTGCCCCGGCGTGCCCGACTGGTCCTGGTGGGGCGGGCCGACGACGTCGAGTCCGGATGGCAGGTGGCCGACCTGCTCGGCGCCGAACACGTCGCCGTGCTGCCGGCGGCCGAGCCGTGGCTGGTGGACCGGTTCGCTGACTGCGGAGGCGAGGGTACGGCCACGGCCCAAGCCCGCATGGTCGCGTTCGTCGGTGGCCGGGGTGGAGCCGGCGCCAGCATCCTCGCCGGTGGTCTCGCCGTCACCGCCGCACGGGCCCGGCTGCGCACCCTCCTGCTCGACGCCGACCCGCTCGGCGGTGGTCTGGATCTGGTGCTCGGCTGGGAGCAGATGGAAGGGCTGCGCTGGCCCGCGTTGACCGGGGCCGACGGGCGGGTCGACGCACCTGCCCTGGTGCGGGCGTTGCCCAGCCGGGGTGATCTGGTGGTGCTCTCCTGGGATCGGGGTGACCTGATCGCCGTGCCCGCCGAAGCGGTGGCCGCCACCGTGGACGCCGCCCGGAGGAGCCGGGACTTCGTGGTGGTGGACCTGCCCCGACACCTCGACGACGCTGCGGTGACCGCGCTTCAGGCGGCTGACCGGGCGTTCGTGGTGGTGCCCGCCGAGTTGCGGGCGACCGCCGCCGCGGCCCGGGTGGTGGCGGCGGCGGCACCGCACTGTCACGACCTGTCCGTCATCGTCCGAGGTCCGGCACCGGGGCGACTTCGCGCCGTCGAGGTGGCCAAGGCGCTCGGCTTGCCCCTGGCCGCGTCCCTGCGGCCGGAGCCCGGGTTGTGCCGGGGGCTGGAGCGGGGCGAGGCACCGGCGGCGGGTGGGCGCGGGCCGCTGGCCGAGCTGTGTCAGCGCATCGTCACCGACCTCACCGGCCAGCCTGCGGCGGGCGCGGCGTGACCGGGGAGAATCTCGCGGCCCGGGTGCGGCAGCGGATCGCCGCCACCACGACACCGGTCACTCCGGCCGCGATCGTCTCCGCGGTACGCGCCGAACCCGACGCCGCCGTCCTGGGTGACAACGCCCTGCTGCGGATCGCCGATCGGGTACGCGACGACCTGGTCGGCGCTGGCCCGCTCGCCGCGTTGCTGGCCGACCCCGAGGTGACGGACGTGCTGGTCAACGGGGCGCGGGTTTGGGTCGACCGTGGGCAGGGGCTGCATCAGGTCCCGGTGCCGGTGGGCACCCCGGACGACGTACGTCGACTCGCGCAGCGACTGGCGGCCGGGGCAGGTCGTCGGCTGGACGACGGCTCTCCGTGCGTCGACGCGCGGTTGGCCGACGGGACACGGCTGCACGCCGTGTTGCCGCCGGTGGCGACCGAAGGGCCCTACCTGTCGCTGCGCACTTTCCGGCAGCGGCCGTTCAGCCTCGACGAACTGGTGGCCCAGGGCGCGGTGGCTCGGCCGGTCGCGCCGGTGCTCGCCGCTGTGGTGGCCGCCCGGCTCGCCTATCTGGTGATCGGCGGCACCGGTTCCGGCAAGACGACCCTGCTGAACACGTTGCTCGGGCTGGTGCCGGGCACCGAGCGGATCGTGCTGGTCGAGGACGCCGCCGAGCTGCGACCGGTGCATCCGCACGTGGTGAGCCTTCAGACGCGTACGGCCAATGTGGAAGGCTCGGGTGCCGTCGGCCTGAGCGAGCTGGTCCGGCAGGCGCTGCGGATGCGGCCGGACCGGCTGGTGGTCGGTGAGTGTCGAGGCGCGGAGGTGGTCGATCTGCTGGCTGCCCTCAACACCGGCCACGAGGGTGGGGCGGGGACGCTGCACGCCAACACTCCGTCGGACGTACCGGCCCGCCTGGAGGCGCTCGGTCTGCTCGGCGGGCTGCCACGCTCGGCTCTGCACGCCCAGGTAGCGGCGGCCCTACAGGTGGTGTTCCAGATCCGCCGCACACCGCAGGGCCGCGTCCTGGAGTCGATCTGCCTGCTCCTGCCGGAGGGCCCCGACCGGCTGGTGGTCGCCGTGCCCGCCTGGGTTCGTGGTCGGGGGATCGGCCTGGCGGCCCGAGCGCTCGGCACGCTGATCCACAACCGCGACGTGCCGGTGCCGCCGATCCTGTGCGAGCCCTGGCCCGCGTCGGCGGTGTCGTCATGAGTGGCGGGTGGTGGCTGGCGGTCGCGGTGTTGCCGCTGCTGGTGGCGATCCGGAAATTCCGCACGAGTGGCCGTCGTGTTCCGACGTGGTCTTCGGGCGGCCGGAAAGCGGCTGACGATCCGCTGGTCGCGTGGGTAACCACGCTCCGCGAGGCGGGCGGTCAGCGTGAGGGGGAGGAGCCGCCACCTGGCCTGAGGCCGCCCGGTTGGGAACCGACAGGCGTCGGGTGGCCGGCGGTGACCGGGGCGTCCGGGCTCGGTGACGCGCAGTCGGCGCGGCCGGTTGATCCGACGGTTGTCCGGCGGGTCGGGTCGAGTGCCCTCGGGTGGCGGAGCGATCCGGTAGATTCGCTGGTCCGGGGCACCGGTCCGACCTGCGCGGTGCGACGTCCGGCCGGGACTCGCCCGCCGGTGTCGGAACCCGGGTCACCGCCTCCGATGGCCGTGGCACGCCCGGGCAGGCGACCGGCCGTCCCGGTCGCGATGCCCTCGTCCGGGCCGCCGACCTCACCGCCCGGGTCTCGTCCGCCGGGCCGGGGAGGGAGTCGACGACCGGCCCGGCCCGGCGGCACACCCGCTGGTGCCGCTTCGCGAACGGCCGCTGCCGTCGCAGGGTCGACGGCCGCGCCCATTGGTGTGCCGACACCGTTCGAGGAGCAGAGCGCCACGACCGGCATCGAGCGCCGGGATCAGGTCGACGGTCACGTACCCGGGCCAGGCGGGCAGGTAGCGCGGTTGGCGAAACCACGGCGCATCCTGCTGTTGACCGGTCTGCTCGGCGCGGGGGCCGGTGGGCTGCTCGGTGGTCCGGTGGCGGCAGCGGCTCTGGCCGGATACGGAGTCCTGGGGGCGCGGGCGGTGCTCCGCCGGGCGACCGTGGGTCGGGCCGCTCAGGACCGCAGGGAACGCTTGGACCAGCTCTGTGCCCTGGCCGGGGAGCTACGGGTCGGTCTACCCGTACCGGCCGCCGCGCAGGTGCTGACCAGCCCGTCTCCCGCCGGTCTGAGTGAGGACGCAACCACCGTCGACGGTCAGCTCACCGGCGCTGAACACGCGCTGCCGAGAGAGGCCGCACCCGGGCGATCCGAGGATCGCCTCGGGCGACTGGCCGGGGCCGCGGTACGGCTGGCCGAGCGTACGGGGGCACCGCTGGCCGACCTGGTGGAGCGGATCGAAGCGGACGCCCGGTCGACGGATCGGGGGCTGGCTGCGGCGGCGGCCCAGGCATCCGGGGCTCGGGCCACCGCCTGGTTGTTGGCTGCCCTGCCGCTGGGCGGGATCGGCCTCGGCTACGGGATCGGGGTGGACCCGCTCCAGGTACTGCTGCACACGCCGGTCGGTGGTGGGTGCGCGATCGCTGCCGTGGGCCTTCAGGTGATCGGGCTGCTCTGGTCGGAGCGTCTCGCGACCATTCCGGGCGGGGACAGCTGATGCGCGGGACACCGCTAATCGCTTCTGGTCTGGCCGCCCTTGCTCTGCTCGCCGCGTTCGTGGTCAGCCGGTACCAGCCTCGGCGTCGGCTGCGTCGGCTGTCCGGCAGGGTGTCGCCGGTCGTCCAGTCCGGCGGGCGAGTTGGCGGTGTCCCGGGACAGCTGTCGGCGTACCGGTGGCGGCCCGATCTGGTTCGGCTGGCCGCCGGGCTGTCCGGGCTGGCGGTGGCGGTGCTTGTCGGCGGCTGGGCCGGTCCGGTGGCGGCGTTGCCCACGGTGGTGCTGCTCGACCGGCTGCTCCGGCGGATCGAGCCACCGGCCGTCCGTCGTCATCGGCTGCGTGCCGCAGCCGACCTGCCACTCGCCGCCGACCTGCTGGCGGCGACCCTGCGGGCCGGGGCACCGGTGGAACGTTCGGTGCTCGCGGTGGCCGACGCGCTCGGCGGTCCGCTGGGCGGACAACTCGCCCGGGTCGGCCGGACGCTGCAACTCGGCGGTGGCCCCCAGGAGGCATGGGCGCACCTGGCGACGGTTCCGGGAGCCCATCGGGTGGCGACCGCCGCGATCCGCTCGGCGAGCAGTGGTGCCGCGCTGGCGGGAGCACTCACCCGGCTCGCCGACGACCTGAGAGCGGATCGGGCCGTCCACCTTGAGGAGGCCGCTCGCCGTTCGGGGGTGCTGATCGTGCTGCCGCTGGGGCTCTGCTTCCTGCCCGCCTTCATTCTCGCCGGTTTGGTGCCGGTGATCGTCGCCGTTCTCGGCGACGTGTTGTGACCCATCGAGAAAGGACGAACACGTGCGCAGAATCCTCGCCCGCCTTCGCGGGGACGCTGGGATGAACACTGCGGAGTACGCGGTCGGGACGCTCGCCGCGGTTGCTTTCGGCGGTGTCCTGCTCAAGGTGCTGACCTCCGACAGTGTGCAGTCCGCGTTGACTGCCGTCATCGACCGGGCGCTGAAGTGACCGGGCGCCGGCGGGCCGACCGCGACCGGGGGTCGTTCACCGCCGAGATGGCGGCCGGCCTGCCGGCGCTGGTGCTGCTCCTGCTCACCGGGCTGACCACGATCAACGCGGTGAGCACCAAGGCGGCGTGCCTGGATGCGGCCCGGGAGGCAGCGCTCGCCGCCTCCCGGGGGCAGCCGGGCGTCGCCGCTGGCGGTCGACACGCCCCGCCGGGTGCGGAGGTCGTGGTGGTCAACGACGGTGAGCACGTCCGGGCGACGGTCCGCGCCTCCGTTCGCGCCCTCGGTGCCGACCTGCCCGCGATCAGCGTCGTGGCCACGGCCGTAGCGGCGGTCGAACCGGGTGTGCCGGAGCCGCAACCGTGAGCGCCGTCGCCGCTCGCTGCGCTGCCCCCGGATCCGGCCCGCTCACCCGACGACCCGGTCGAGCCGGTCGCTCTGGTCGACCCGGTCGACCCAGTCGCTCTGGTCGACCCGGCCGACCCGGTCGATCCGGTTGGTCCGGTCGAGCCGGTGGGTCGGCGGGGCGGTGGGTGCCCGGGGGCGGTGACCGGGGAGGAGCGACGATCTGTCTGCTCGGCGTGGGGTTGTTGTTCGTCGTGGCCGGGCTGTTCGGGGCAGGGGTCGGTACGGCTCGGCTGGCACGGCAGCAGGCCCGGGTCGCCGCTGATCTCGGTGCCCTGGCCGGGGCGGCGAGGGCCCTCCAGGGCGAGCCGGAGACGTGCACCCGGGCTGGGGAACTGGTCGTCGCGAACGGTGCCCGGCTGGTGCGGTGCCGGCTCGACGGGCTGGACGTGCTGGTCACCACGGAGGTCGTCGTGGAGCCCTTACCAGGGATGACCCGGACCGCCCGGGCCACCAGTAGGGCCGGTCCGCTGCGCGGGACCGCATACCAGTCCGACAGCGACTGACCCGCCGGACCGGCCCAGCAGCCCAACGGATCGACCGACCGACCGGCGGGCCGCCTGGAATGGTGGGTCCGGCTCGCTCGGGCCTGCGTCGAGCGAGCCGGACCGGGGGGAGTGCGTCAGGGGTGGGTTCGACGTCAGCGGCCCTGGAGGGCGTCGAGAGCGACGGCCATGGCGATCACCATGCGGCGGTCGATCTGCGGGTTCTGGATCTCGACGACGTACCGGTCCCGCAGGCCCCACTTCTTCACCACCGAGAAGACGGGCTGGCCGTCCGCGACGAAGTCGAAGTGGTACGGCAACCAGGACAGCGAGTCGACGAACCGGCGCAGCAACGCCACCGGCATGCTGCGCTCCTGGCCGGTGACGTTGGGCAGGCCGGGCTGCTCGACGTGCCAGGTCGAGCGGAGCAGGGACTGCGCGAAGTCCTTCCGGAACAGGCCGATCGGGTTGCCCGCGTGATCGGTGACGTCGTAGGTGGCACCCAGGTCGAGGCGCTGACGGGCCTTGAAGCCGAGCAGCGGCTGCTGCTTGGAATCGTCGGCGTAGATCGTCACCTGCTCCTTGAACGCGAGCCGCTTCTGCTGGGCGAACGCCAACAGTTCGCCCTCGGAGCCGTCCGGGGCGACACTGTGCACCTCGTACTGGTTGACCATGAAGCGCACCCGCTGGCGGATGTGGAACCGCTGCTGCGCCTGCAAGCTATCGAGCTGCATGAGAACTCCTCAAATGTGGTGCGCCGGAGTGTCGCACAGCCGGACAACGGCCGCGCCCGGGGACCGCCAGCAAGCCAGGCAGAGAAGCCGGCAAGCCGGGCAGACATGCCGGCAAGCCGGCAAGCCAGCAAATCGGCAAGTCAGCGAGTTGGCGCAAGGCCTCGGGTCAGCGGACGCCCTCGACGGCCGCCCGGTGCGTCATGGTGGTCAACAGCTGCTGGATGGTACGCAGGCGTTCGTTGATCTGCTCCAACCGCTCGGCCTGAGCGAGGGTGGCGAGCGCGGTTCCCAATGCGATCAGTTGGTTGGTGTCGAGCTTCTCTTGGTCAATGGTGTAGAGCAGGTCGACGGTCTCGGCGATGGTGTCGGCCACGGCCTCTCCTCCATCCTGGCAAGGGAACGGCAAGGACGGCGCTCGATGGAAGCGCTCCCACCATCATTGCCCGGCCGACCCGGTTTTCATACCCGGGCGACCTCCGGCAGGTTGTCGAGTACCACGTCAAGCACCCGGATAGCGTCCGGTTTGGACAGTGGATTGTTGCCGTTGCCGCATTTGGGTGACTGCACGCAGGACGGGCATCCGGACTCGCAGCCGCACTCGGCGATCGCGTCCCGGGTGGCTCGCAGCCAGGATGCCGCCATGCCGTACGCCCGCTCGGCGAAGCCCGCACCCCCCGGATGCCCGTCGTAGACGAAGACGGTCGGGGCCTCGGTGTCCGGGTGCACCGCCGTGGAGAGGCCGCCGATGTCCCACCGGTCGCAGGTGGCGACCAGGGGCAGTAGCCCGATCGCGGCGTGTTCGGCGGCGTGCAGTGCCCCCGGCACGTCGGCTGGATCGACCCCGGCGACGAGCAGCGACTCGGGAGAGAGGGTGAACCAGACCGCGACCGTCCGCAACTCGCGCGCCGGCAGGTCCAGTGGGCGGGTGTCGATCACCTCGCCGGTGGCGATCCGCCACCGTTGGTAGGAGACAACCTGGCTGGTCACATCCACCTCGCCGAGGAAGAGCCCGACCGGTCCGGCGTCCACGTAGGAGCGGACGGAGACCACCGACAGTGAGGTGACGTCGCGGGCGTGGGTGGACCAGTCCGGCTCCTCGGGGTGCACCAGCGCGCACCCGTCGTCGAGGTCGAGCGAGTCGACCACGTACGACACGCCCTGATGGAGGTAGACCGCGCCGGGGTGGAGCAGGAAATGGGCGGAACCACCGTCGACCGTGCCGAGCAGCCGGCCGGTCGCCGCCTCCACCACGCAGACCGGAGTGCCGCCCTCGCCGCGCAGATCGACCTCGGGTCGCTCTCGGTGCCGCCAGTACCAACCGGTCGGCCGTTGCCGCAGCGCGCCCGCCTCGACCAGTTCCCGCACGGCCTGTTTCGCACCGTCGCCGAAGAGTTCCAGGTCGGCTGGGGTCAGTGGCGCCTCGGCCGCCGCGCAGGCCAGTTGCGGGCCGAGCACGTATGCGTTGGCCGGGTCGAGCACGGTGGCCTCCACCGGTGCCCCGAAGACCGCCTCCGGATGGTGCACCAGGTAGGTGTCCAGCGGATCGTCCCGGGCCACCAGCACCGCGAGGGCCTCCTGGCCGGAGCGCCCGGCCCGGCCCGCCTGCTGCCACAGCGAGGCCCGGGTGCCCGGGTAGCCGCAGATCACCACCGCGTCCAGCCCGATCAGGTCGACGCCCAACTCCAGGGCGTTGGTCGAGGCCAGCCCCAGCAGGTCGCCGTGCAGCAGCGCCCGCTCCAGTTCCCGGCGCTCCTCGCGCAGGTAGCCACCCCGGTACGCGGCCACCCGGTCGCCGAGCCCGGGGACCGCCTCGTCGAGGCTGCGTCGGGCACTGGTCGCCACCACCTCGGCACCCCGTCGGGACCGGACGAAGGCGAGCGTGCGTACCCCGGCGGCGACGGTGTCGGCGAGCAGGTCGGCGGTCTCCCGCAGCGCCGACCGGCGGACCTGGGTGAGGTCGGACCCGGTGGGCGACTCCTGGCGAGGTGCCGGCATGGGTGGCGTGTCCCCGGCGGCCCGGTGGCCGCCCTGCTCCGGCAACACCACAGCGGCGGCGGAAGGGCTCGGCGACCCGGCAGCGGCGGCGGAGGGGCTCGGCGACCCGGCAGCGGCGGCGGAGGGGCTCGGCGACCCGGCAGCGGCGGCGGAGGGCTCCGGGGGGAGCAGCGGTGGCTCCCAGAGGGCGAAGGTGACTCCCGCGCGCGGCGAGGTGTCCTCGGTGATGGCGGTCACCGGTAGGCCGGTCAACCGACCGGCCGCCGCGGCCGGGTCACCCGACGTCGCCGACGCCAGCACGAACGTCGGCCCGCCGGTGCGACCGTAGCGGGCACACTGCCGACGGAGCCGGCGCAGCACGTGGGCGACGTGCGAGCCGAACACGCCCCGGTAGACGTGGCACTCGTCGATCACCACGTACGCCAGTCGGCGCAGGAAGCCGGACCACTGGGCGTGCCCGGGCAGGATGCCGTGGTGCAGCATGTCGGGGTTGGTCAGCACGAACCGGGAGTGCCGCCGGATCCACTCCCGCTCGGCGCGCGGGGTGTCACCGTCGTAGCAGGCCGGGCGCACGCCCTCGATCTCCAGCGTGGCGACGGCGCGCAACTGGTCGGCGGCGAGTGCCTTGGTCGGTGCCAGGTAGAGCACCGTGGCGCGGGGATCGGCCAGCAGCGTGGCCAGGGCCGGCAGCTGGTACGCCAGGGACTTGCCGGAGGCGGTGCCGGTGGCCACCACGACATGCCGCCGGTCGTACGCCAGGCTGGCCGCCTCGGCCTGGTGCCGCCACGGCGCTGTCACCCCGCGCCGGGCGTACGCCGCGCGTAGGTCCTCCGGAGTCCAGGACGGCCACGGTGCCGTGGTCCCGGCCCGGGGCGGTACCCGCTCGACGTGGGTGACCGGGTCGGCGGGATGCCGCTGGCGTAGCCGGCGCAGCAGGTCCCCCGGTGACGCGACCGGCGGGCCGGCCGGACCGGCATCCGTGGTGCGCTCGGGGTCGCTGCCGGCGGATACGGTGGCTGCCGAGGTCACGTACTGCACTCTCGCACTGGTGTTCGGAAATCGGAAATCGGCGGGCCGGGTACGGATGGACTGCGTCGTGAGTCGTCGGCCGAGCCCTGGGGTAGTGGTTAGATGCCAAAAGAGTTTACGGCTGCCTGAGGGAGGACGGATGGAGCTGTCACTGGCGACCCGCACCGTGGGTGAGCACACGGTGCTCGAGGTCGGCGGTGAGGTGGACGTGTACACCGCCCCCCGGCTACGCGAACGGCTCCTGGAACTGATCGACGCCGGAGCCCGGCACGTGGTGGTGGACCTTGGTCGGGTGGACTTCCTCGACTCCACCGGGCTGGGTGTGCTGGTCGGCGCGCTCAAGCGGCTGCGGACCGCCGACGGCACGTTCGCCTTGGTCTGCGACAAGGAGCCACTGCTCAAGATCTTCCGGATCACCGCGTTGGACCAGGTGTTTCCGCTGTATCCAACGGTCGAAGCGGCGACCGGCGCCGGCCAGTGATGGCCACGGTCCGGCTCTCCTTCTCGCCCGCGCCGGTGCACGTTCGTACCGCCCGCCTGGTCGGTGTCGCGGTGGCCCGGCGCGCGGGGGTTCGGGAGGATCTGCTCGACGAGGTCCGACTCGCCATCGGCGAGGCGTGCACCCGGGCGGTCGCCCTGCACCGCCAGTACGGCGTCGCCGATCCGGTGCTGGTGGAGATGTCCGACTCGGGCGCGTACTCGGTGCGGGTGGTGGACCGGGCGCCGATCGAGGCGAGCATCGGTCTGGCCGCGCTCGACGCCGACCAGTTGGCCAACGAGGCGCTGAACGAGGACGACCTGACCACCGGCGTCGGCTTCGCCCTGCTCGCCGGATTCGTCGAGGACCTTCAGGTCCGCCCGGTCGACGAGGGCATCGGTACCGAAGTGCGGATGGTCTGGCCGGTCGGCCGCTGAACCCACACTGGCCGGCCGCCGCGCCGAGCCAACGATCGGTCGCTATATCAGATTTCGGTTCATAACACAGCGACAAAGATCATCCAGACCTGCCGCCACCTCGGTGTGACCTCGAACACTGCGGACGGCTAGAGTACGCGGGTTGTCAGCAAGTGATCCACCCGGCCGCCAGCGCAAATGGGCGTGGAGTCGCTGGTTCGCCGGGTGGATCGGCGCGCGCTTGCGAGTTCGCATCCAGGCGCCGGGCGGTGCGTCTCCACCGGCCGGCGCGTTGTTCGGCACAGGAGGACACAGATGTCCGACACCTTGGCCGCCGAGGGCGGCGGGATCTCCCTCACCGGAGCCAATGTCACGTACGTCGTCATCGCCGCGGTGATCGCGCTGGTCGCGCTCGCCTTCGCCGCCGCGTTGACGAAGACGGTGCTGGCTGCCGGTAAGGGCACCACCAACATGCAGGAGATCTCCGGGGCCGTGCAGGAGGGCGCCTCGGCCTACCTGTTCCGGCAGTTCCGGACCCTGGCGATCTTCGTGGTGATCGCCGTGGTTCTGCTGTTCCTGCTGCCGGTGCACAACACCGACGGCAGTGAAGTCGCGGTGAAGATCGGTCGTTCGCTCTTCTTCGTGGTCGGTGCTCTGTTCAGCGCCTTCATCGGCGGCGCGGGCATGTGGCTGGCGACCCGGGCCAACCTGCGGGTGGCCGCCGCCGCCCGGGAGCGTGAAGGTGGCCGGGAGTCGGCCATGAAGATCGCCTTCCGGACCGGTGGCGTCGTCGGCTTCCTCACCGTCGGCCTGGGCCTCTTCGGTGCCGCGCTGGTCGTGCTGATCTTCCGGGGCGACGCGCCGACGGTGCTGGAGGGCTTCGGCTTCGGCGCCGCCCTGCTGGCCATGTTCATGCGGGTCGGTGGCGGCATCTTCACCAAGGCCGCCGACGTCGGGGCCGACCTGGTCGGCAAGGTGGAGCAGGGCATCCCCGAGGACGACCCCCGCAACGCCGCCACCATCGCCGACAACGTGGGTGACAACGTCGGTGACTGCGCCGGCATGGCCGCCGACCTCTTCGAGTCGTACGCGGTCACCCTGGTCGCCGCGCTGATCCTGGGTCGGGCCGCGTTCGGCTCCGACGGCCTGGTGCTGCCGCTGATCATCTCCACGATCGGTGTGCTGGTCGCCATCATCGGTGTCTTCATCACCCGGCTGCGCACCTCCGACCGCAACGGTCTGACCGCGATCAACCGGGCCTTCTACCTCTCCGCGCTGATCTCGGCGGTGCTGGTCGCGGTGGCCACCTTCGCCTACCTTCAGCCGTCCTGGGCGGCGCAGCTCGGCGACGACTGGCGGGAGACCCTCAACGTCAACGGCGGCGACCCGCTCTTCGGCCCGCGTGGCGTGGTCATCGGCGCGGTCGTCATCGGCATCGTGCTGGCCGCCGCCATCCAGGCGCTCACCGGCTACTTCACCGAGACCGACCGGCGTCCGGTGCAGGACATCGGCAAGAGCTCCCAGACCGGCCCGGCGACCGTCATCCTCGCCGGCATCAGCGTCGGCCTGGAGTCGGCGGTCTACTCGGCGCTGCTCATCGCCGCCGGTGTCTTCGGCGCCTTCCTGCTGGGCGGCGGCTCCATCACCCTCTCGCTGTTCGCCGTGGCGCTGGCCGGTACCGGTCTGCTCACCACCGTCGGCGTGATCGTCGCGATGGACACCTTCGGCCCGATCTCCGACAATGCCCAGGGCGTGGCCGAGATGTCCGGCGACATCGACGAGCACGGTGCTCGTACGCTCACCGAGCTGGACGCCGTCGGTAACACCACCAAGGCGATCACCAAGGGCATCGCGATCGCCACGGCGGTGCTGGCCGCGACCGCGCTGTTCGGCTCCTACACCGACACGCTGCGCACCGCGTACGCGGACGCGGGTGTCGGCGACGTGAACGACATGATCCTCAACGCGTTGAACGTGTCGAACCCGCAGAACCTGGTCGGCCTGATCATCGGCGCGGCGGTGGTGTTCCTCTTCTCCGGCCTGGCCATCAACGCGGTCTCCCGCTCGGCGGGCGCCGTGGTGATGGAGGTTCGTCGGCAGTTCCGTGAGCTGCCCGGGATCATGGACCGCACGCAGCGTCCGGAGTACGGCAAGGTCGTCGACATCTGCACCCGGGACGCGCAGCGCGAGCTGCTCACCCCCGGTCTGCTGGCCATCATGGCGCCGATCGCGGTCGGCTTCGGTCTCGGACCGGGCGCGCTGGCGTCGTACCTGGCCGGTGCGATCGGTGCCGGCACGCTGATGGCGGTCTTCCTGGCCAACTCCGGTGGCGCCTGGGACAACAGCAAGAAGATGGTCGAGGACGGCGCGTACGGCGGCAAGAACTCCGAGGCGCACGCCGCGACCGTCATCGGTGACACCGTCGGTGACCCGTTCAAGGACACCGCCGGCCCGGCGATCAACCCGCTGATCAAGGTGATGAACCTGGTGGCGCTGCTGATCGCACCGGCCGTGGTGGCGTGGAGCGTGGGCGACGACCGCAACGTCGGCCTGCGGGTCACCATCGCGGTCGTGGCGACGCTGATCGTCGTCGCGGCGGTGGTGTTCAGCAAGCGCAAGAGCATCGCGATGGGCGACGACGCGGGCAGCGGTTCCGGCAGCGGGGATCCGCGTCCGGAGGAGATCAAGGCCTGACGCGTACCACCTCACCGGTCCCCGGTCGGCGACGTCTGCCGACCGGGGACCGGTCGCTTGTGTGGGCCCGGTACCGACGACCGGTGCCGACCGGCAGCAGAAGCCGTACGCTGCAACGCATGCGTACGTGCCGGGCGGCAGCCGCCGGAAAGTTCACGGTGGTCCTGGCCACGCTGTTGCTGCTGACCGCGTGCAGCTCCAGCGGTCCCAGTCCACGGGCCTGGGCCGCCTCGGTCTGCTCGGCGCTCACCCCCTGGCGCGCCGAGATCAGCAAATTGACCAGTAGCACCGACCAGCAGATGACCGCGCAGACCACGCCGGCACAGGCCAAGGAGAACCTGGTGCGACTCTTCGGCGGCGCGGAGCAGGCCAGCGAGACCGCCCGACGCAAGGTGGAGCAGGCCGGGGTGCCCGAGGTCGAGCACGGCGAGGAGGTCTCCGCCGGATTCAGCGCCTCGCTCGCGTCGATGCGGGACGCCTACGGCCGGGCCCGGAGCACCATCGACGGTCTGGGTACCGGAGAGGCCAGCACCTTCTACGAAGGCGTCCAGGACGCGGTGGAGGTCCTCCAACGGGAGTACGACGCGAGCGCGTTGGACACCAGCCGGCTGGACTCGGAGGAGCTGAAGCGTGCCTTCGACGAGGTACCCGAATGCCGTTGAGCGGTTCCGGTGAGACACCGGCGGCGCAACCGCTGCCGGTGTCTTTCCCGCCGCCCGTCGAGGCGCCGTCGGGGTCGCGCCGCCGCCGGATGCCCGGCCGCCGATCCGCCCCGGTGAGCCCGCCGCCCGACGACCACCGGGACGACCCGCCGCCACCGCCCGACGCGACCGGCACCGAACGGCAACTGGTCTTCTTCGGCGCGGAGACCGGGGAACCGTCGGTGGCCGATCTCGCCGGGCTGCTCGCCGGCCCGGGTGAGGTGCACCGGATGGGCGGCACGGCCCGGTTGTCGGTGCGGGTGGCGGCGGCGTGGCGGGTCCACGTGCTCATCGGTGAGCTGGCCCAGCGGGGTGTCCGGAGCACCTGGGCACCCACCGAGGACGACGGTTACCTGGTGCGGACCGCGTACACCCGGTCGTTGGTGCCGCTCGCGGCGGCCTGGCTGCGCGGCCCGACGCAGCAGCCCCCGCCGGGATTCCAGCTCGACGGTCGGCGGCTGCGCCTCTGGCTCGCTGCGGCCGGTGTGGCCGATCCGCCCGATTTCCTGCTCCAGCTCGGTGGCAGCGATCCACAGCGGTGGGCGGTGGTCGGTGCCGCCCTGGCCGCGGCCGGGCTGACCGGTGAGCTGACCGAGGCGGGACCGGGTGGTCCCGCGTACCGGATCGCGGGCCGTCGCTGGACGCGGCGGCTGGCCGAACTGGTCGGCGAGCGCCCGCCGACGAGCCCGCCCACGGCCTGGCCGAGCCGGATCTGACCGCAGGCGGGGCTGTCCGATCGGAGACAGCCGGATGTCGGGGAACACCGGGAGAATCGGCCGGGTTTGACCTCCACCGAGGGGCTGCCATGGTCACAGCGGCCCGCTCGACACCCTACCCAGGGTGTACGGTGACGCCGTCCGGCGTGACCACGGATCGTCCCGGGCGGATCGCCGCCCGCGAAACTAGAAACACGGACGGCGCGTTACGTTGGACATCTGGACCGCCGGGAACCGGTGGGTCGAGTGCGCCCCAAGCCGGCCAGGCGCGGCCATTGAGTGGGAATGAGGTCGAAACAGACGTGCCGAGTAACGCTGCAACCACCCGTCTGGTCATCGTCGAGTCTCCGGCGAAGGCCAAGACGATCTCGGGCTACCTCGGCCCGGGGTACGTCGTGGAAGCCAGCTTCGGGCACGTGCGTGACCTGCCCCGCAACGCCGCCGACGTGCCCGCGAAGTACAAGGGCGAACCGTGGGCCCGACTCGGCGTCGACGTGGACAACGGCTTCCACGCCCTCTATGTCGTCTCCCCCGACCGCAAGCAGCAGATCAACAAGCTGACCAAGCTGGCCAAGGAGGTCGACGAGATCTTCCTGGCCACGGATGAGGACCGCGAGGGCGAGGCGATCGCCTGGCACCTGGTGGAGACGCTCAAGCCCAAGGTGCCGGTCCGGCGGATGGTCTTCCACGAGATCACCAAGCCGGCCATCCAGGCGGCGGTGGCCAACCCACGGGAGATCGACCGGGATCTGGTGGATGCCCAGGAGGCCCGGCGCATCCTCGACCGGCTGTACGGCTACGAGGTCTCCCCGGTGCTGTGGAAGAAGGTCATGCCGAAACTCTCGGCGGGCCGGGTGCAGTCCGTGGCCACCCGGATCGTGGTCGAGCGGGAGCGGCAGCGGATGGCCTTCCGCACCGCCGAGTACTGGGACATCCTGGCCACCCTCGCGGTGACCAACCCGGGCAAGGGGCCACGCAGCTTCAACGCCACCCTGGTGGCGCTCAACGGTGACCGGATCGCCACCGGCAAGGACTTCGAGCCGACCACCGGTCGGGTCAAGCCCGGCGCCGGTGTGGTCCACCTCGACGAGGGCGGGGCCCGAGGGCTCGCCGCCCGGTTGGCGGGGCGGCCGTTCACCGTCACCCGGGTCGAGGAGAAGCCCTACCGACGCCGCCCGTACGCCCCCTTCATCACCTCCACCCTCCAGCAGGAGGCGGCCCGGAAGCTGCGGTTCTCGTCGCAGCAGACGATGCGTACCGCGCAGCGGCTCTACGAGAACGGCTACATCACCTATATGCGTACCGACTCGGTGAACCTGTCGGAGACCGCCATCGCGGCGGCCCGTCGGCAGATCGTCGAGCTGTACGGCGAGCGCAGCGTGCCGCCGGAGCCGCGCCGCTACACCGGCAAGGTGAAGAACGCGCAGGAGGCGCACGAGGCGATCCGCCCGGCCGGGGACAACTTCCGCACCCCCGGTGACGTGGCCAAGGAGCTGTCGGCCGAGGAGTTCAAGCTCTACGAGCTGATCTGGCGGCGCACCATCGCCTCGCAGATGACCGACGCGGTCGGCTCCAGCGTCTCGGTCCGCATCCGGGCGACCACCTCCGGTGGCGAGGAGGCGGACTTCGGCGCCACCGGCAAGACCATCACCGACCCGGGCTTCCTGCGGGCGTACGTCGAGTCCAGCGACGACGAGAACGCCGAGGCCGAGGATGCCGAACGTCGGCTGCCGAACCTGGTCAAGGACCAGCCGCTGACCGCCGAGGAACTGGCCGCGCAGGGGCACCACACCCAGCCGCCGGCCCGCTACACGGAGGCGTCGCTGGTCAAGGCCCTGGAGGAGTTGGGCATCGGCCGTCCCTCGACGTACGCGTCGATCATGCAGACGATCCAGGACCGGGGGTACGTCTTCAAGCGCGGTCAGGCGATGATCCCGTCGTTCCTGGCCTTCGCGGTGATCGGGCTGATGGAACGGCACTACCCGCGCCTGATCGACTACGACTTCACCGCGAGCATGGAGAACGAGCTGGACGAGATCGCCGGTGGCGACCACGCCGCCGTCGACTTCCTCACCGCGTTCTACTTCGGCACCACCAACGGTGCCGGTGACCAGGACATCGCCCGTTCCGGCGGGCTGAAGAAGCTGGTCACCGAGAACCTCAGCGACATCGACGCGCGCAGCGTCAACTCCATCCCGCTGTTCACCGACGACGAGGGGCGTGAGGTGGTGGTGCGGGTCGGCCGCTACGGGCCGTACCTGCAGCGCCGGGTGCCGGGTGAGGAGCAGGCACCCGCGGCGGAGGGCGAGGAGGGCGCCAGCCCGGGTGACCGGGCACCGATCCCGGAAGGGTTGGCGCCGGACGAGCTGACCCCGGAGAAGGTGCACGAGCTGTTCCTCGGCGGCGGGGGCGAACGCAAGCTGGGTGACGACCCGTCGACCGGGGAGCCGATCGTGCTCAAATCCGGCCGGTTCGGGCCGTACGTGGCCAGTGGGGAGCGCAAGTCGTCGCTGCTGCGTTCGCAGTCGCCGGATTCGCTCACCCTCGACGAGGCGCTCAAGCTGCTCAGCCTGCCCCGGTTGATCGGGGTCGACCCGAACGGCGCGGAGGTCTACGCCAACAACGGCCGCTACGGCCCGTACGTCAAGCGTGGTGACGAGTTCCGCTCGCTGGACTCGGAAGAGAAGATGTTCACCATCACGCTGGACGAGGCGTTGGCGCTGCTGGCCGCGCCGAAGACCCGCCAGCGTCGGGCGGCTGCTCCGCCGCTGCGGGAGATGGGTGTCGACCCGCTGACCGAGAAGCCGCTGGTCATCAAGGACGGCCGGTTCGGCCCGTACGTCACCGACGGGGAGACCAACGCCTCGTTGCGGCGCGGGCAGACGCCCGAGGCGTTGAGCATCGAGGAAGCCTCCGAGATGCTCGCCGAGAAGCGGGCGAAGGGCCCGGCCCCGAAGAAGAAGGCCGCCGCCAAGAAGGCCCCGGCCAAGAAGGCCACCAAGGCCACCAAGGCCACCGCCGCGAAGGCCGCTAAGTCCACCGCCACCAAGGCGACCAAGTCCACGGCCGCGAAGGCGACGAAGGCGACCGCCGCCAAGGCCGCCAAGGCGACCAAGGCCACCCGCACCGCCGACTGACGTCGCCGAAGCCCGAAACCGCCCCAGGAGGGGCGTTCTCGGGCCGGGACGTTCTCGGGTCAGCCGAGGACGGCGGTGAGGTGCGGGCTGGTGAAGATGCGGTGGGGGTCGAGGCGGGCGCGGACGGCCTGGAAATCAGCCCAGCGCGGATAGGCGGGGGCGAGCGAGGCGGCGTCACGCCAGTGCAGCTTGCCCCAGTGCGGTCGGCCACCCAGCCCGGTCGCCACCTCCTCGAAGGCCCGGAAGTACGGCTCGTAGGGCATGCCGACGTACTGGTGCAGGGCGACGTATGCCGAGTCGCGGCCGTGGGAGTGGGACAGCCAGATCGGGTCACCGGCGGCGAAGCGCACCTCGACCGGGAAGAGCACCTTGAACGGCAGCCCGTCGATGATCCGACGCACCGCGTCCAGCGCTTCGGGCAGGGCCTCGCGGGGCAGCGCGTACTCCATCTCCAGGAAGCGGACCCGGCGCGGGGTGCAGAAGACCGCGTCGGAGCGACCGGTGTAGCGCCGTTCGGTGAGCGCCCGCGCGGAGATCGCGCTGATGCCGGGTGCCAGGCCCGGCGCGGCACGACCGAGCCGACAGGCCCCGGCGAAGACGGTGTTGGCCAGGAAGTCGTCGTCCAGCCAGCTGCGCCAGCGGGACAGTGGGCGGTCGTCGACCGCTACTCGGTCGTTCGTCTTGAGCTGCACGCGGCTGGTGTAGGGGAACCAGAAGAACTCCAGGTGGTCGTGGGCGGCGACCAGGTCGGGCAGTTGCGCGAGCACGGCGTCCAGCGATGCCGGGCGTTCGTGCGCCAGTAGGACGAAGGCGTCCACACAGCGCAGGGTCACCTCGACCAGGACGCCGAGCGCGCCGAGGGAGACGCGGGCGGCGTCGAACACCTCCGGATGCTCCTCGGCGGAGCAGCGCAGCACCTCGCCGGTGCCGGTGACCAGGGTCAGCGCCTCGACGAAGGTGGCCAGACCGCCGTAGGCCGCGCCGGTGCCGTGGGTACCGGTGGAGATGGCCCCGGCCACGGTCTGCGCGTCGATGTCACCGAGGTTGGGCAGGGCCAGCCGGTGTTGGGCGAGTAGCGCGTTCACCCCCCGTAACGTCATCGCGGCCGGTACGGTGACGAGGCGTCGATCGACGTCTACGCGTACGTCGATGGCGAGTCGGGTCAGGTCCATCCGCTGTCCGTCGCTGACCGCGACGGGTGTGAAGGAGTGACCACTGCCGACCGGGCGGATCCGCGCACCGGTCTCGGTGGCCCGGCGGATCTGTGCGACGGCCTCGTCGACCGAGGACGGCCGGAGTACGGCGGTGGCTACGCCGCGTTGGTTGCCCGCCCAGTTGGACCAGGCGGCGGTCTCGGTGGCGGTGCTCTCGACCATGGTCCGACTCCCTGGAGATGAATATGAACCGAATTCATATCAGGAACGTTGTCCCTGGTAAACACCGCAATCGAGGTCCGCTCGTTGTACCGGTAGTCACGGACTCGTGACGTGCAGATATGTTCATCCGTCGAGAGGGGGTGGCGAGTGTCCACTTCAGCCGCCACGACCGGGCCACTGCGCCGAGTACCAGTGCAGGGTCGTAGTGTCGCGCGGGTCCAGCGGATGCTGGACGCCTGCGCCGAACTCGTCGACGAGGTGGGGTACGAGGGGCTGACCACCACCCTGCTCGCCGAGCGGGCCGAGGTGGCGATCGGGTCGGTCTACCAGTTCTTTCCGGACAAGCGGGCGATCGTGCAGGCGCTCACGCTGCGCACGATGGAGTCCTATCTCCAGCGGCTCGACGAACGCTTCGCCTCGGACGACCTGACCCACTGGTGGGACGGAGTCGACGCGGGGATCGATGAATACATCACGATGCACCGCACCGTTCCCGGGTTCCGTACCCTGCACTTCGGCGACGTGGTCGACCTGCATCTGCTCGATGAGCAGCGGGACAACAACGGGGTGATCGCCGACCAGCTGGCCCGGGTGCTCACCGAGCGGTTCGGGCTGGCCGACGTGCCGGACCTGCGATTCCACCTGGAGATCGCGGTGGAGGCGGCCGACGCCCTGATCAAGCTGGCCTTCCGGCGGAAGCCGGACGGCGACGACCGGGTGCTGACCGAGGCGAAGGCGCTCATCCGGGAGTACCTGCACCGGCAGGTCAACGCGAGGGGGGACGCCGGCCGTCGGCCGGTGGTGCAGCCCGCGAAGCCGGCCGACGACAAAATCGTCGCCGACGCCGAGCCGGCGCAGCCGGAGGCCCAGCCGGCCTGACCGGGCACTTTAGATCGGTAGGACCGACCCCGACGGGTGTCGGGCGGCCGTTCGGTCAGAGGAAGGCTCGGCCCTCGCCCCGGTAGGTCGGCACGGTGGCCACCACCTCGTCGCCCTCCACCAGGTGCAGCTCGTTCACCCGTTCACACAGCTCGCCCGACTTCGCGTGCCGGAACCAGACGCGGTCACCGATGCGCAGGTGGGCAGCGGGCGAGCCGGTAAGCGGGGTCTGCACCTCGCCGGCACCTTCGACGTCGAGCAGGCTGAGCCCGGCGGGCAGCCACGGCCGGGGCAGTCGGCTGCGGTCGGCCGAGCCGGAGGCGATCCAGCCGCCACCGAGCACGGTGGCCAGGTCGGGTGTCGGGCGTCGGACCACCCCGCAGGCGAAGAAGGCCGCCGGGGTGGGCCGCCAGGCGCGGTACGCGTCGAACAGCGTCGGACCGTACAGGCCCGATCCCGCGGTGATCTCGGTCACCGCGGGATCGGCACCGGTCGCGGCCACGCTGCCGGTGCCGCCGCCGTTGACGAACTCCAGGTCGGCGTGCTCGCGTACGGCGGCCACCGCCGCGCTCCGGCGGGTCAGCAACTCGCGGTAGGAACCGCGCTGGGCCAGCCGGATCGCCCCGCCGAGCACCGCCCGCCCAGGCGGCGCGTCACCCAAACCGGCGATCTGCGCTTCGTACGACATCAGCCCGACCAGCCGGAAGCCCGGTCGGCGGGCGATCGTGGCGGCCAGTCGCCCGGCCTCCCGGGCGCTGTGCACGGGTGAACGGCGTACGCCGACGTGCACCCGCCCGCCGAGTAGCCGCCACGAGGCGTCCAGATCGAGGCAGATTCGCAGCTCGGACCGGCGTCCGGAAGGCGACACCGTGTCGCAGAAGTCCAGTTGATCGGTGTCGTCGACCATCAGGGTGATCGCGGTGGCGAGCGCCGGATCGGCCCCCAGGTCGGCAAGCGCGCCTCGGTCGACCGTGGGGTAGGCCACCAGCACGTCGGTGGTGATCCCACTGCGGACCAGCCAGATCGCCTCGGGCAGGGTGAATGCCATCACCCCGTGCCAGCCCGGCCGGGCCAGCGCGCGGGCGATCAGGTCGCGGCTGCGCACCGACTTACTGGCGACCCGCAACGGCTTGCCGCCGGCCCGGTCGACGAGCGCGGCGGCATTGGTGTCGAAGGCGTCGAGGTCGACCACCGCGTACGGCGGATCGAGGTGCGCGGTTGCCCGGTCCAGCCGGTGGCGCAGATTCTCGCTGTGGGTGGCCACGTGTGCACGCTAACTGTGAAACGGTTAATGCGAAATACCCTCGCGTCTGTGTCGCCTGGGCTCGGGCTGGCCTCGGCCGCCTAGGCTCGGCGAACAGGCGGTGTAGGACGGAAGGACGTCCCTACCGGGTCTAGAGTGTTCCACCGGGGGTGCCCAGCGATGGGCCGGCACGTGGAGGTACGGCCATCGAAAGCGAGTTCAACGGCGAGTCGCCCGGCGTGTCGCCGTCCGCCCACCAGCCTGCCGGCACAGCTGCGGCCGGACAGCCCGCCGCCGGACGCGACGCGACCGGCCAGCCCGAGGGCGCCCGCAAGCAGCCCGGCACGCAGGGTCCACCAGGTGGCTCCGGCGGGCAACCCGACCTAAGCGGATACGGTGCGATCCGCTCGGTCCTGCGTATCCGCCCGTTCCGCCGGCTCTGGATCGTGCTCGGCGCGGCCTCCTTCGGCGACTGGCTCGGCCTGCTCGCCACCAGCGTCTTCGCCGCCGCCCAGGTGGAGGGGAGCACCGCCAAGGGCGCGGCCTTCGGTGGCGTGATCGCCATCCGACTGCTCCCGGCCCTGCTGCTCGGCCCGGTCGCCGGAGTCCTCGCCGACCGGTTCGACCGGCGCTGGACGATGGTCATCTGCGATGTGCTGCGGTTCGTGCTGTTCGCCTCGATCCCGCTGTACGCGTTGACCGGGGCCAGCGGCGCGCGGGTGGTCAGCTGGGCGGCCATCGCCACCTTCCTGATCGAGACGGTCACCCTGCTCTGGATCCCGGCCAAGGAAGCGGCCGTACCGAACCTCATCCCACGGGCGCGCCTGGAGACGGCCAACCAGCTCACCCTGATCACCACGTACGGCCTGACCCCGGTCTTCGCCGCGATCGTGCTCTCCTCGCTCGACGGCATCATCCGGGGCGCCACCGGCGGCGAGATGCCGGACTGGGCCCAGCCGGCCCAACTCGCGCTCTGGTTCAACGCCTTCTCCCGGCTCGCCACCGCCGTCGTGGTGGCCTTCGGCATCAAGGAGATCAGCCAGGGGCAGACCGACGAACGGGAACGCACCGAGCAGAGCATGATGCGCCAGTTCACCGAGGGCTGGCGGTTCATCGGACAGACCCCGCTGGTGCGCGGACTGGTCCTCGGCATCCTCGGCGCCTTCGCCGGAGGCGGCATCGTCATCGGCACCGCCCGGTTCTTCGCCGACTCGCTCGGCGCCGGTGACGCCGCCTTCTACCTGCTGTTCGGCGCGATCTTCATCGGTCTGGCGATCGGCATCGGGCTCGGCCCGATGATCGTGCGGGACATGTCCCGACGTCGTTGGTTCGGCATGAGCATCGTGCTGGCCAGCGCCTCGGTGATGACGCTGGCCTTCGCCATCCACCTGTCCATGGCGCTGGTCGGTGCGGTCTTCGTCGGCGCGGGGGCCGGGATGGCCTTCCTCTCCGGCACCACCCTGCTCGGCGGCGAGGTCGCCGACGAGGTACGCGGCCGGGTCTTCGCCGTGGTGCAGATCGGCACCCGGCTCGTGCTGATCCTGGCGATCGCGCTCGGCAGCCTGCTGGCCGGTGTCGGTGGCTCCCGCACGCTCAACATCGCCGACCTGGGCATCTCCATCTCCTCCACGCGTCTGCTGCTGCTCGCCGCCGGTGCGGCCGGGATCTTCGCCGGGATCAGCGCCTTCGGGCAGATGGACGACAAGAAGGGCGTCCCGGTCCTGGCCGACCTGTGGGGGTCGATCCGGGGCCGTCCGCTGATGCCGGCCGAGCCGTTCGTCTCGGCCGGACTCTTCGTGGTCTTCGAGGGTGGCGAGGGTGCCGGCAAGTCGACCCAGCTCCGCGAACTGGCCGAGCGGCTGAAGAGCCAGGGGCGCGACGTGGTGGTCACCCGGGAGCCGGGCGCCACCGGCGTCGGTGCCCGGATCCGGTCGCTGGTGCTGGACACCACGCCGGACGAGGCACCGTCCCCGCGCGCCGAGGCGCTGCTCTACGCCGCCGACCGGGCGCATCACGTGGCCACCGTGGTCAGGCCCGCCCTGACCCGGGGCGCGGTGGTGGTCAGCGACCGGTACGTCGACTCGTCCCTGGCGTACCAGGGTGCCGGTCGGACACTTCCGGTCGACGAGGTGTCCTGGCTCTCGTCCTGGGCCACCGGCGGGCTCAAGCCCGACCTGGTGGTGCTGCTGGACGTCGATCCGCGTACCGGGCTGTCCCGGGTCGCCGCCCGCGCGGCGAGCGCCGACCGTCTGGAGGGCGAGTCGGTCGCCTTCCACGAGCGGGTCCGCTACGCCTTCCTCGACCTCGCCGCCGCCGATCCGAAGCGTTACCTGGTGCTGGACGCCGCCCGCCCGGTCGAGGAGATCGCCGAGCGGGTCGCCCGCCGGGTCGACGAGCTGCTCGGCAGCCCCGACGGGATCGACCACCCGGGTCCGGCACAGGGGCCGGACACCTCGGTGCAGCCTGAGTTATCCCCGTCGGAGCTGGTGACGACGGAGCGGACCTGATGCCGGACGCCTTTGCCGACCTGGTCGGGCAGGACGAGGCGGTGGAGACGTTGCGCCGGGCCGCCGCCGCTGCGGCGGCCGTGCTGCGTACCGCCGGTGAGGCCGAGGTGCCCGCAGGTGTCGACCCGGGCGGGGGGATGACCCACGCCTGGATCTTCACCGGCCCGCCCGGCTCGGGCCGATCGGTCGCGGCACGGGCCTTCGCCGCCGCCCTCCAGTGCGTACACGGCACCGGGTGCGGCGAGTGTCCCGGCTGCCACACCACCCTCGCCGGAACCCATGCCGATGTCCGTTTGGTGGTGCCCGAGGGGCTCTCCATCGGGGTGAACGAGATGCGGGCGCTGGTGCTTCGCGCGGCCAGTACCCCGTCCGGCGGGCGCTGGCAGGTCGTCATCGTCACCGACGCCGACCGGTTGACCGAGGCGGCCAGCAACGCGCTGCTCAAAGCGGTGGAGGAGCCGCCGCCGCGGACCGTCTTCCTGCTCTGCGCGCCGTCCACCCACCCGGACGACATCTCGGTCACCATCCGGTCGCGGTGTCGGGTGGTGCCGCTGCGTCAGCCGGCCGCCGAGGCGGTGGCCGAGGTGCTCGTCCGTCGGGACGGGATCGCCCCCGACGTGGCCCGCTGGACGGCCGCCGCCACGCAGGGCCATGTGGGGCGGGCCCGACGGTTGGCCCGCGACCCGCAGGCGCGGGCCCGCCGGGAGGCGGTGCTCGCGGTGCCGCGTCGGCTCACCGGGGTGGGTGCCGCCTTCGACGCGGCGTCCGCGCTGATCGAGGCCGCCGAGGCGGAGGCCGAGGCGTCGGTCGCGGAGGTCGACGCCGCGGAGCGCGCCGCGCTGGAGACGGCGCTCGGTGCCGGTGGGACCGGCCGGGGCGCGGCCGGTGCCGCCCGGGGGGTCGCCGGGCAGCTGAAGGAGCTGGAACGACGCCAGAAGTCGCGGGCGACCCGGGCGCAGCGGGACGCGCTGGATCGGGCCCTGGTGGACCTCGCCGCCTTCTACCGGGACGCGTTGGCCATCGCGCTGGGCGCGCCGGTGTCGCCGGTACACGCCGATACCGCCGAGGTGGCCGAGGCCGGTGCCCGTAGCTGGCAGGCGGAGGGGGCGCTGCGCCGACTGGAGGCGGTGCTGGCCTGTCGCGCCGCGATCGAGTCCAACGTCAAGCCCCGGATCGCCGTCGAGGCGATGATGCTCGCCCTCTGGAAGGGCTGACCGCCACCAACCGGCGGCACCGGCGCTCCCGGCGACCGTAGCCGGACCGTTGCCCAGAGCCATCGACAGGCGCAATTCGCGTGCGGTACGGTCCGGTGTGCCGCGGTGACCGTGGCGGCACGCACAGTGATGAATCCGGGAGGAGTCCGGCGATGCCGCGGGGTGAGATCGACGAGGCGTGGATTGAGGAGGCGGTCCGGCGCTACCGCCGTATCGAGTCTCTCCAGGCCGAGTTCGACCAGGCCGTGGCGACGGTCGAGGTAACCGTCCGGTCGCCGGACGGTCTGGTCGAGGTGGTGGTCACCGCAGGTGGCCGGATCACCGACGTGCGGTTCCTCGGCCCGCTGCACACCCGGGCCCCGCGAGACGTGGCCGCGTCCGTCCGGGCTGCGGTGGCCGCCGCCGCCGACGCCGCGGAGTGGGCGAAGGAGAAGCTGCACAACGAGACATTCACCGCGTACCGACCGCTGACGGGGGCCTGAGATGGACAGCCTTCGCGCCCTGGCCAGCCGCCTCGACGAGGCGAGCGCCACGCTGACCGCGCTCTCCCGATCGGTCACCGCCAGCGACCCGGCGCAGGTGGCGTTCGGCGCCGACGCACCGGGCCGTCCGGGCGAGGTGGGTCGGGCACTGCACCGGCAGTGGGTGGCCGCGACCGGTGACCGGGCCCGGGAGGCGCACACCGCCGCCGTCCAGGTGGCGTCGGTGGCCGCCGCGCTGCGCCAAGCGGCGGACCGCTACGCCGACACCGACTCCGCCGTGTCCCGCCGGCTCGTCGGTGAGGCGTGATGGATCCTCTCGACCGGCTCGCCGAGCCCGGCCTCGACCTGCTCGGGCGGGTCGACACGCTGCTCGCGGCAGGTGCTCCGGAGGGGCACCGGGTGTGGCCCCTGCTGCGCCGGATGCAGGTGCTGCCCGGTGACGCGCTGCGCGGCTTCCTCGACCTACGGCCGGGGCCGTTGGCCACCGCCGGGCACGCGGTGCGCCGGCACGTGCACGGCTACGACCACGCCTGCGCCGCGTTGACCGATCCGGTGCTCTGGTCCGGTTCGGCCGCCATGGCGTACGGCCAGTCCCGGGCGGCGCTCTCCCGCCACCTGGACGAAGGCCCCGAGAGCCTGGTCGGGCGGTTGGAGGCCACCGCCGGCTACGCCGACGCGCTCGCCGACTGGGTGGAGGGCAGCCGGCTCGCCGTCGCGCGGGCACTGGCCGAGGTGATCGGGTCGGCCGAGGCGGTCACCGTCCTTGCCGCCACCTCGGTACGCCAGCCGCCGGACGCCGGGCCGTCCAGGGCGGGCGCGAACGCCGCCGCCGAGATCGGCGCCCGGGTGCTGGCGGTGCTCTGCGTCGCGTACGACGGAGCGGAGACCCTGTTGCGGCAGTGGTCACCGAGTCTGGCCGAGTCCCCGTGGCGACCGGGTGGTGGACGCTTCCGCCCGGACACCGGTGGCCCGGCGGGTGGCCGGACGACCCGCGTCGGTTGGTGAGGTCCGCCCACAGGCGCGGGCGGAGTACGGGCGGCGATCCGGCACGCGCGACGTAGGGTGAGGGAATGGGCATGCTCTGCGCGGTCAGCTTCCAGCGGTACGGGCGCCTCTACTATCTCGACCCCGGCGACCTCCGGCCGCAGGTGGGCGACAAGGTGCTGGTGCCCACCGACGACGGCCCCGAGGTGGCGGAGTGCGTGTGGGCGGCGCAGTGGGTCACCGAGGAGACC
Source organism: Micromonospora sp. DT48 (assembly GCF_049844495.1). Lineage (NCBI taxonomy): Bacteria > Bacillati > Actinomycetota > Actinomycetes > Micromonosporales > Micromonosporaceae > Micromonospora > Micromonospora sp. DT48. The sequence continues at coordinate 94,799 of NZ_JBNCLE010000006.1, read as the reverse complement.
GATGGCTTTCCCCGGCTGGCCGGGCTGGCGCAGGAGGAGGACCTGCGCCGCGACGAGGCGCTGCGGCGACGCAAGGCCGAGGCGAAGGTCGCGGCCAAACGACTGATCCGCGAGCACGGCCTGCCGATGAAGGTGGTGGCGGTCGACCACGTGCTCGGCAACGGTGAGGGTGGTGGTGAGCGCAGCACCATCTACTTCACCGCCCCGCACCGGGTGGACTTCCGTTCCCTGGTCCGTGACCTGGGCGCGACCCTGCACTGCCGGGTCGAGTTGCGGCAGCTGTCGGCCCGCGACTCCGCGCGGGTGCAGGGCGGCATCGGCTCCTGCGGGCGCGATCTGTGCTGCGCCACCTTCCTGACCGACTTCGAGCCGGTCACCATCCGGATGGCCAAGGACCAGGATCTACCGCTCAACCCGCTGCGGATCTCCGGCGCGTGCGGTCGGCTGATGTGCTGCCTGAAGTACGAACATCCGCTGTACGCCAAGTTCACCGAGTCCGCCCCGGCGATCGGCACCCGCGTCACCACCCCCGAGGGGGAGGGCCGCGTGGTCGGCCACAGCGTCCCGAGAGACGCGGTGACCGTCCGCCTGGACGCCGACGGCTCCCGCTGCTCCTGTTCCCGTGCCTCCGTCTGCGCCCCCCGCCAGGCGCACGACCAGCACTACACCCCCAAATCGAGCTGATCAAAAAGTCTGTGCCCTCGAACTGTTCGAGGGCACAGACTTCTTGATCACGGCGGCGTGGTCAGGTGACGGTGATGGGAGGTTCGGCCAGGCGGGGGACCAGCGGGGTGGCGGGGACCAGCCAGGAGGACTCGGGCGACTGGTCGGAATTGACCCGCCAGTCGCGGGAGACCCGGTCGACGACGACCGGATAGAGGGTCAGTGTCCCGTCGGGATCGATACGCATCCGGACGAACCCCTTGGCGTCCTCGATGCCCTGCCCGGCGAACAGCTCGTTGACGTTGACCCCGAAAGCGCTCGCGACCAGCAGGTACCCGGCCACCAACTGGCTGGCCACCAGCCCGATCACCGGCAGGTAGAGCACTGCCGCCGCCACCGCCGGCAGCGGCCAGGACCAGCCGTGGAACGGCAGAGTGAGCCAAACCCAGGTGCCGAGAGCGGCCAGCCCGACGTGCGCCAACCCGTGCCCGATGCCGAGGATCCAGTGCCGGGCCTGCCGCTTGCCGCCGGAACTGGGCGGCTTCGCGAACATCGCCGCCGCGAGCACCGTCACCAGCACCATCGCCACCAACGGCACGCTGAACAGCCGCTGCTCGGAGGCTTCCGACCGGAAGTCGGTCACCCCGGCCATGGAGAGCATCAACAGGGTTTGCAGGACGCCCAGCAACGCGGAGAAACCCGGGTTGCGGCGCGGCAACCAGGCGAAGACCCCCCAGCCATACCGGCGGGAGCGGGCGGCGTCGGGGTAGCGTCCGGCCAACTCGTACTCCCGGGACGGGCTGGACCGCCGCGCCAGGGTGTCGCGCGGCGGCACCTCGATGCGCTCGGGCAACTTGTGCGTCGGGTACAGGTAGGCGCCGCCGCACCCGCTGGTCACCAGTTGCCGCCCGTCCGGTCCGGTGTACCGCGCATAGTGGTGCAGATCGCCGGAGATCAGCAGCCGGACCTGGGCGCCGGTGGGCGCGACGATGGTCCGCACGAAGTAGTCGATCGAGTCGTACGCGTTGGGCTGGTCGACGGCCTTCACCCAGGCCGGAGCCGGCACCGCCAGGATCACCCGGCTCTGCGGTCCGAGCCGCTTCGCCACCGCGTCGAAGTAGGTCAGCTGCGGGTCGTCGACGTACGAGCCGGACTGGTCGTCGAGCCCGAGCAACCACCAGTCGGCCGGCAGCTCGGCGGCGAAGTACGACCGGGACTGGCCGGTACGCCAGCCGCCGAAGTGCCGGTCCCGGGTACGCACGAACAGGCGCAGGAACGCGGTCAGCCCGTCGTACCAGTCGTGGTTGCCGGGCACCGCGAAGATCGTCGGCTGCTCGGGTGGGGTGGCCGGCAGCGCCGCCTGGTACGGCCCTTTGCACCGGTCCTCGTACGCCGCGTACTCCGCCGACGGGTACACCTGGTCGCCGCCCATCACCAGGGTCTGCGCCCGGGGCAGCCGGTGCCCGTCGACCGTGATCTCCCGCTGGGCGAGCAGGTACGCGACGGAATAGGTGGCGTTGAAACCGTCACCGAGGTCGGCCACGTAGTCGAGCCAGAGCCCGCCGTCCGGCCCCACCTGCCGGGAGATCTCCGCGTCCAGCGCCTTCTGCAACTCCCGCTTGTCCAGGTACGCCCCGAACAACATTGCCAGCAGCGTACGCAGGCCGGTGCTGATCAGCAGGAACGGCGCGAGCCACGGCACCGGCTTGCGGGGTGTGAAGCCCAACTCCAGCGGATCGGTACTGCGGGGCCGCCGGGCCGCCCGACCTCCGGCGGCCTCCTCGGCGTACGGGCCCAGCGGTTGCGCCCGGCCACGCGCCGGTGACCCGACATCGACCGGTTCGTCGCGAGAGGTGTGATCGTCGGTCATTCGCCGCAGCGTAGTGCTGCCCGCATGAGCCGACGACCCCGGAAACGACCCGAGCGTCCCGGTCCGTTCGTGTCGGGGCAATCCCGCTCGGCCACGCAGCGGCGCGTGTCGTACACTTGACCACCGTTGCCGCCTTAGCTCAGTCGGCTAGAGCGACGCACTCGTAATGCGTAGGTCGACGGTTCGATTCCGTCAGGCGGCTCGGCACGAAGCCCAGGTCACCGACCTGGGCTTCGCCATTTTCCGAGATCAACGACACCGTCGCCGGAAGTGCCGGTCCGCATCCCGCGCGCTGGCCCGTCGCGCATCGATCATGCATGGTGATGACTGTGTGCGTGGGATAGCTGGCTTGGGAGACGTCCCGTCAGGCCGGCGATCTCGGCCCCTCGGCTGGGTCTTCGGCCCGCGCTCTGTTACGGAGTCCTACGACTGCCGCCAGTGCGCTCAGTGCCATGAGGACTGCGGCGATGGCGTAGCTACCGCCGACTGCTCCGGCAAGCTGGGTTTCGAGCACGGCGCGGGCGGGTGGATCGAGGGCGAGCATCGCGGCGAGCCCGCGGGGGTGTCCTCGTGCTCCAGGTCGCGCACGGCCACGGTCATGGACGGCATCAGGGTGGCACCGGAACCGACGCCGAGAACGGCCGCCGCGGCTGCGATCATCGGGTACGAAGCGCCGCTGGTCGTGGTGATCAGTAGTGCAACGCTTCCTAGCAGGCCCAATGTCACACCGGTGAACACGATGCGTGTTGGTGGCACTCGGTCCACCAGTCGGGTGGCGATCTGCAGAGTCGCTCCGACGGCGAGAGCCATCGGAATGGTGATGCTGCCGGCCAGGGCTGCGGGGTCGCCGCGGACGCCCTGGACGTAGATCGGCAGGATCGACATCGATCCGAAGTAGGCGGCACCGAAAAACATCAGCACGCCCAGGCCAGCGGCGAGAGGTCGGTGGCGCAGCAACCGCACCAGTGGGGCATCGATGCGCAGGGCGCGGACGACGAACGCAGCGAGGAGCAATGGAGCGTCCCGCCGACGCTCAGTGCTGGAACGGGCGGTCGCGGCGGGCGGTGTGCAGCGTCGCCGCCCACCAGACCAGTTCGCGCAACGCCTCGTCAAAGGCTTCTCCCGTGCCCGGCGGCGGGGTGAAGCCGTCGTCGCCGATGTCGTTCCACGGGGCACGCAAGCCGACGGCACGCCGGGTGGTCACCACATGCAGATCGGCGAAGACGCCGCGCAGATGCTCGGTGGCCAGCAGGCCGCCGTGCACCCCGTACGAGAGCACGGTGGCCGCCTTGAACATCCACTCGCCGTAGTGCCAATCGATCGCCCGCTTCAAGCCGGCCGGGTAGCTGTGGTTGTACTCGGGGGTGGCGATGACGTACCCGTCGGCGCGCTCAATGCGGTCGGCGATCGCTGAGCGGGGACCGCCGCCCGGCGCCCAGAACCGGGACCAGTTCCGGCATGTGCGCACGGAACAGCGCCCCGAACACGATCCGCGCCCTCCGGAGTCCGGCCTTCCTCGGTCAGCAGGCCCTCCATCTCCTGCCACAGGCCCCGAGCGTAGGCGGCCCACCGCCCGTCGCCGCCGTCGCCGACCTCGATCGCCTGAAAGGTCTTGTGCTCCTGCCGCATGGCTGCCACTTCCCCCGTGAGAATCGGCCAAGGTCTATTACGGGCACGGCTGCGAGCTTGCGACAAATCAGTCCAGACAAGTTTGCGCCCCTCCGACCTGGGTCCGGTTACGGGCTGTCAGCGGCCGATGGAACCGTCGATCTGTTCCCGAAGGATGTCCGCGTGGCCGGCGTGCCGGGCCGTCTCCTCGATCATGTGCACGAGCACCCAACGCATGGTCGGCGGGTCGGTCTCGCGAAGGGAACGTGTCCCCGGACGGGACAGGTCCGGACAACCGCGCACGATCTCGTTGGATCGGGCCACCGCGGCTCGATAGGCGGCTATGAGTTCCGCTGCGGTTTCCGCGGCGTCCGGTGGTGCCTGGTCGTCTGCCAGGGTCACGCCCTCACCGAGGTAGGCCCAGACGAACCAGTTGCGTTCCACAGCGGTGAGGTGTTTGACGATGCCGAGCAGGCTGGTGCCGGACTTGACCCCGGCCCGGCGGGCATGCTGGTCATCGACACCTAGCGCTTTGGCAACCACGGCCTCGCGCAGGTAGTCGAGAAAGGCGACCAGGGTGGTTTTCTCGTCGGCTTCGATGCTCGGCGGGCGAAGATCGCCCCGGGGCGCAGAAGCTGGCACTCGCCAACCCTACGCTCACGGGAGCCACGCCTGCCGGGTCTGTGCCGCCGGGAAGCCGCATACAACGAGGTCGAACGGCCGTGCGGCGTCCACGAAGCCGATCCGTGTCGCGGCCCCACGTGATCGCCTCGACAGGGCGGAAACCTCCGCCCACATACGACTAGGCATGGTGGCAGCAGCGCACGCTGGCGCAGTTCGGTGCGCTGCGACTCACAGCCAGTCGTGTTCCCGGGCGTAGCGCGCGGCCTCGTGGCGGGTGTGGGTCTGCGTCTTCTGCATCGCGCTGGAGAGATAGTTGCGCACGGTGCCCTGCGCGAGGTGGAGCCGGGCGGCGATGTCGGCGACCGAGTAGCCCTCGCTGGTCACCCGTAACACGTCGAGTTCCCGCTCGGTGAGTGGGCAGTCGTCGATGATGGCGAGCGCGGAGACGTCCGGGTCGATCCACCGGTGGCCTTGGTGCAGGGTGGTGATGACCGTGGCGATGTGCGCCGGTTCCGCGGATTTGCTGACGAAGCCCTGGACGCCGAGCTTCAACGCCCGGCGCAGCACGCCCGGCCGGGCATGTCGGGTCAGCATGAGGACCACCTGCTCCGGTCGGACGTGGCGGATCTGCGTGATGGCGCCCAGGCCGTCGACACCGGGCATCTCCAGGTCGATGACCAACACGTCGGGCTGGAGGCGCAGGGTGGCCTCGACGGCGCTCTCACCGTTCGAGGCTTCGGCGACGACGGTGATGTCGCCTTCGAGTGGCAGCAACGCGGCCAGCGCCTTGCGGAGCAGTGCCTCGTCGTCGGCGAGCACGATGTTGGTCATCGATCGTCCTTCCGCTGCCCGCCGGAGGGCACGTCGGCCCGGAACGGCGGGAAGCTGGCAGCCGTCAGAAACCGTCCGTCCTGCTGTTCCACGGTCAGCTCGCCGCCCTCACCTGCCACCCGTTGCCGGAGTACGGAGAGCCCTTTGAGCTCGGGTAGCGCGTCGCCGCGTACACCGTCGTTCACGATGGCGATGCCGGACTCGGAAAGCGTGATCTGCACCTGGGTGGCCTGCGCGTGTCTCAGGATGTTCGTCGTGGTCTCGCGGAGGACCTGACCGAGCAGTTCACTGTTGCGCGGACCCACCTCGGCCTCCCGGGTCACCCGGACCCGGATACCGGCGGCCTCGAAGAGGTTCTTCGCGTTCTCGATCTCCGCCGAGAGGTTGAGCCGGCGTTGCGCGTACGCCAACTCCTTGGTCTGCGTGATGGTGTCACTGACCAGGGCGTACGTCTCACGTAGTTCCTTCTCGGCCTGCTCGGCGTCGCGGAGTACCAGCTTCTGGGCCAGCGCGATCTTCAACTTGACCACGTGCAGCGTGTGGCCCTGGATGTCGTGCAGATCGCTGGCGAAGCGGACACGTTCGCGGATGACCGCGAGTTCCGCCTCGCGTTCCCGGGCGTGATCGAGTTCCCGGATGAGGTCGTAGAAGCGCTCACCGACGACCGTCAGCACGGTCACCGCGATGGTGAGGGCCGTCGGGACGAGGACGTAGCTGATCAGGACGCCGCGTACGTCGTCCTGCTGCACCAGCAACCGTGTCGCGCCGACGGTGGCGACGTAGGCGAAGATCCCGGCCGCCGCCAGCGCCCGACGGCGCGGTACCTGGCGTAGGGCGAGCGACCCCACCGCGCAGAAACCCCAGTAGGCGTTGGGGCTGCCGGTCAGCAGAACCCCGAGCGGCCACACCACGGCAGCGACGATCAGGCATGGTCGGGCGACCCGGGCTAGGTCGTCCGCCGTCCAACGCTCGAAGGCCACCAGCGCGGCCACGGCACCGGGTGCCAGGACGATGAGGTGCCACCAGGTGTGCACGTCGACGGCCAGGAGGACCACCGAGGCGAACACGACCGGCGGGAGTGACATCACGAGATTGAGCCGGCGCAGGCGACTCTGCGTCGTCTTGGTGAAGGCCGGTGAACTCGAAGTCACCTGCCCAGTATTCTGCCGATCGGGCTCGGCAGGCAGTGACACCACGTCACATGGGGTCATGACATGACGCCCCTGAACGACCGGCGCGACCGCTGCTGTCATTGGGGCATGTCCACCACACCAGTCATCGAAGTCGAACGTCTCAACGTCAAGTACGGCGACTTCCACGCCGTAAAGGATCTTTCCTTCGAGGTTCGGCGCGGCGAACTGTACGCGCTGCTCGGCACGAACGGAGCGGGAAAGACCTCGACTCTGGAGACCATCGAGGGGCACCGGAGACCGAGCTCCGGCACCGTGCGCGTCTTCGGGCGCAGCCCGGTCGAACGCGACGTGGTACGTCCCCGGATGGGCGTGATGCTCCAGGAGAGTGGTTTCTCCCCGGATCTCACGGTGCGTGAGTCGGTCCGTCTGATCGGCAGACTTACCCGGCGTACCGACGACGTCGACCGGGTGCTCGACCTCGTCGACCTGACCAGCCGGGCCGGCCGGAAGGTTGCCCAGCTCTCCGGCGGGGAGAAACGGCGGTTGGATTTCGCCACCGCCGTCTACGGCACCCCGGAGCTGATCTTCCTGGACGAGCCGACCACCGGCCTGGACATCCAGTCACGGGACCACCTGTGGGCGACCGTGGACCGGCTCCGCGAGAACGGCTCGACCATCGTGCTCACCACGCACTATCTGGAGGAGGCGCAGCAACGCGCCGACCGGATCGGGCTGATGCACGACGGCACCTTCTACCGCGAGGGAACGATCTCCGAACTGACCCGTACCCTGCCGGCCGTCATCCGCTTCGCGCTGCCACCGGCGGCACCGGCGTTGCCGTTGCACTACGTCATGGACGGCGACGGCAAGGTGGCGATCGAGACCTTCGGCCTCCAGAAGGACCTGCACACCCTGCTCTCCTGGGCGCAGGAGCACGCCGTGGAGTTGCGGGACCTGGAGGCCGGAGCCACCCGACTCGACAACGTGTTCCGTTCGATCAGCAGCTGACTGGTCTCCGAGAGGATCTGCCATGTTTTCCATCGCTTTCAGTGAGTTGATCCAGCTTTTCCGCAACCGGCTGGTGCTGATCACCAGCTTCGTCATCCCGGTCGTGGTCTCCGCGTACTTCGTCCGCCAGCACGAGACCTTCGCCGACCTCGGCAGCCTCGGCTACATCGCGGCGATCGTGCTGTTCACCGTGGCCGCGTTCGGGCTCTACACGACGACCGTTACCACCCTGGCGTCCCGCCGGCAGAACCTCTTCCTCAAGCGGCTGCGCTCCACGGCCATCGGGGACTCCGGCATCGTCGCCGGGCTGCTGTTGCCCGCCACGGTCGTCGCCGTGGTGCAGGTGGTCGCGATCCTGACCGCGTTGGCCATGGTGGCCGGCGGACCGGCCAACGTTCCCCTGCTGGTGGTGGCGGTGCTGGCGAGCCTGGCCATGATGATCGGTCTGGGCCTGGCCACCGCCGGCCTGACGAACTCGCCCGAGCACGCCCAGGTCACCACCCTGCCGGTCACCCTCGGCGTGATCGCCGTGACCAGTTGGGTCGGCATCAGCGGCACCGAGAACCTCACCCTGCTCAAGCGACTGCTGCCCGGTGGTTCCGCCACCGAGCTGGCGATGAACGCCTGGAACGGCGGTGTCGCCGTGACCGACTCCCTGCTCCTGCTGGCACCGACACTGGGCTGGGTGATCGTCGCCGTCGTGCTGGCCAGCCGCCTGTTCAGCTGGGAACCCCGCCGCTGAGGCGACAGGCGCGTCGCCGTTGACCTCGACCGTCCGTTCAACCAGGCACATGGCCCGAAGACGTACGACGAAGGAGCTGCCGTGACCACCGAGACGAAGCAAACCGGCACGCCGACTCTGGTGGAGGACCTCCTGCTGCTGCTGTTCCAGCCGAGGTCGGGCAGTATCGCCGGAGAGAACACCCTCTTCTACGTCCTCGCTGGAGCCGTACTCGCGAATCTTGCTCTCAACGGTCAGGTGGCAATGGCGGACCGGCGCAAGGTGAGGGTCGTCGAGGGTCGTGCACCGTCGGATGACCTGCTCCGGTCGGCGTGGGACTACCTCTCCGCGAAACCCCGAGGCGTGCAGACGGTACTCGCCGCGATCGGCCCCGAGCTGCGCAAGCCGGTGTTGGAGCGGCTCATCGAACGCGGCGACATCACCCGAGAGGATCGTAAGATGCTCGGCCTGTTCCGTACGACAGCGCTGCGCGACGGTGGCAGCGGACGCCGCGCGCGCCTGCTGGAGCAGGTCCGGCAGGTCCTCGTGGCCGGCGCGGAACCGTCGGCCCGGGTGGCCGCGCTCGCGGCGCTGCTGTCGAGCAGCGGAACCCTGCCCGAGTTCGACCGCGACATCCCCTGGACCTCACGCGTGGTCACCCGCGCCAAGGAACTGGAGCAGGGCAACTGGGGAGCCGGTGCCGCAGCGGAAGCCGTGACACGGACCATGACCGCCACGGTCGTCAACAGTGTCGTCGCCGCCACCTCGGTGACCCCTCGAAGCTAGGACGTCTGCCGATGCCGTGGGCGGGTCAGCGGGCGGGGGCCACTTCGACGACGCTCATCCCGGTGTTCGATAGGTCACCGTGGTGACCAGGTTGTAGAAGCCTGTCCCGGCGTCGGTGGGGATCGCGCTGGTGCTGACGGGGCGATGGCCGGGCTCGCTGGAGGTGCGGACCGTCTCGGCCTTGAAGGTGGCCGGTCCGGCGGGCCCGGCGCTCGACTCCATCGCGGCCTTCAGCGCCTCCACCGTCGCGAACGGTCCGGTCAGCTCCGCTTCCAGGTCGACCGGACGTGGTGGCGTCGTGGACTGCTCACCCGACTCTTCGACGATCCAGTGCAGGGTGAACATCTGCCCCGGGGCGTACAGCCTGTCGATGTCTGCGGTCTCACAGCAGGTGTACGTCACCGGCGGAGCCATCGGTGTCTCGGTGCGTACGGTCACGCACCCGGTCAGGGGTGGCACGACGAGACAGGCCACGAGCCAGGCGCGGGACAGCTCCATGCCGGGGACCGTAGGTCCAGGTGGCAACGGCCTGTCCGGCCCGCCCGGCTGGGCAACGGGTGCGATCTCCACCGTCACTGGGTGGCTTCCCGTGGAGTTGACCGTGGTGGACGGCACCCGGGCAGAAGGCCGCCACGGGCAGTGCGGTCGCGGTCACTCGTGAGGTTTGTCCCCCGGTGACCCGGGTACCGCCCACCGAGCGTCGGAGAGCAGTGGAGGCCCGGAGATGGAGAGTCGGCTCAAGATCCTGGGGCACCCCGTCCACCCGATGCTGGTGATGTTTCCGTTCGCCCTGCTCGTCACCGCCGTGCTCTTCGACGTCATCGACACGGTCGGCGGGCCGGACTTCCTCGGCGAGGTGGCGTACTGGAATCTCACCGTCGGCCTGATCGGTGGTCTGCTGGCGGCGGCAGCGGGCACGTTCGACCTGTTGGCCATCCCTTCGGGCACCAGGGCCAAGCGGGTGGCCCTCACCCACGCCGCCGCGAACGTCGCGGTGATCCTGCTCTTCGCCGCCGTCTGGGCGGTACGCCTCAACGCCGACTCGCGGGGTGCGGGCGGGGCGTTGATCGCGATCGAGGTGGTGGCGATCGGCATCCTCGGCGTCAGCGGTTGGCTGGGCGGTGAACTCGTCGACCGCCTCGGTGTCGGGGTCGACCGCGACGCGGGCCTTGACGCGTCGAGTTCACTGCGGCCGGCGGCCGCCAGTCAACGGATGGGAGATCTGCGATGACCAAGCCGGGACGCGGTTGGCGGGGCGGGCAGCAGGGCTGGGATCCGATGGGGGAGTTGCAGTCGCTGCGGGCCGAGCTGAGTCGGCTGGTCGGCGGTCGGCCGGGCCCACCCGAGGTGGAGTTGGGTGAGACCAACGACGGCTGGGAGGCGATCGTCCGGCTGCCCGGTGTCGCCCCGGAGGAGGTCGCGGTGGAACTCGACGACCGCGAGCTGTGCGTACGGGCGCGGACGGAGGCCGAGGTCAACGCCGACCACGGGATTCCGGGCGGGTTCGAGACCCGGGGTTTCGAATACCGCATGCAGTTGCCGTCGCGGGTGGACCCCGATGGCATTGACGCGGTGATGGATCACGGTCTGCTGCGGGTACGTCTACCCCGGGCGCACCAGCCCGCGCCGCGCACCATCACCGTCGGCCGCACCGGGCCGCGCTCCGCCGACCGTTCCGGCGGTACGCGGGGCAGCCTCGACCCGGCGGCGGACCGGGAACTGCACCAGCCGGACGTTGTCGCCGACGACTCCGACAGGTAGCGCCTCCGGTGGCACCGGCACTGCTGGAGGAGGCCGCCGAGCGGGTGCCCGACGTGGCCCGGATCGCCGTGCTGCGGGCCAACGCGCTCGGTGACTTCATCTTCGTACTGCCCGCGTTGGAGGCGCTGCGGGCCGCGTACCCCCGGGCGGAGATCGTGTTGCTCGGCGCGCCCTGGCACGCGCAGCTGTGGCGCGATCGGCCGGGCCCGGTGGACCGGGTTCTGGTGGTGCCGCCCGCCCCGGGGATCCGGACGGCGACCTCGGGTGAGTCCGAGTCCAGCATGGTCGACTTCCTGGCCGCCGCCCGCGCGGAACGCTTCGACCTGGCGCTGCAACTGCACGGCGGCGGTGCCAACTCCAACCCGCTGGTGGCGGCGCTCGGCGCCCGGGTCACCGCGGGCCTGCGGGCCGAGGACGCGCCGCCGCTGGACCGCTGGCTGCGCTACGTCTACTACCAGCACGAGGTGATCCGCTACCTGGAGACGGTGGCTCTGGTGGGTGCCGCCGCCACCACGATCACCCCGAGGCTCACGGTCACCGACGCCGACCGGGCCGAGGCGCGGACGGTGCTCGGCGAGCCGCAACGGCCCCGGGTGGCCCTGCATCCCGGCGCGACCGACACCCGTCGTCGGTGGCCCGCCGACCGCTTCGGGCAGGTGGCCCGGACGCTGCACGCCGACGGGTACGAAATCCTGGTCACCGGCACCCCTGCCGAGCAGGACGTGGTCGACCAGGTCGTGGCGACCGCCGGTGTGCCGGTCCGGCCGCAGGTGGGCACGCTCAGCCTGGGTGGGCTGGCCGCCTGTTACGCGGGCTGTGAGCTGGTGGTCTCCAACGACACCGGCCCGCTGCATCTCGCGGCTGCCGTCGGCACCCCCACCGTCGGCGTCTTCTGGGTCGGCAACCTGATCACCACCGCTCCCGTCCTGCGTGGACGGCACCGGCCGATCACCTCGTGGACGGTGCACTGCCCGGTCTGCGGCGTGGACTGCACCCCCGGCATCTACCCGCACCGCCCGGGTGACGGCGACTGCCCGCACCGCGACTCCTTCGTCACCGACGTGCCGCTGGCCGAGGTGCTCGAAGCCGCCCGCGAACTCCTGCTCCGTTGAAAGGAAGGGCACCTTGTTAACGCCTGGTGTATAGGAAGGGGCCCTTGCTAACCAACGCGCCCGCGTGCTCAGGCGTCCGGGTCGGCGAGGACGACCTCCCACGCCTCCACGTCGCGTTCGGTGACGGTGGTCGGTGACTCCAGGTGGTACGCGCCGCTGGGCAGTACGCCGGCACCACCGTGGCGCGCCAGCACGGCGAGCTGTGCGGCGACGTCCTCGCCCTGATGCCGGGTCGGCACCCGCTGCCAGAAGTCGAAGCCGCCGGAGTCGACCAGCTTGGCCCGGTCGTAGAGCACACAGCCGCCGACCCAAGAGACCCGGTACGCCCGCCACTCGCCCGCCGTCAGGCGCAGCGACGCGGTCACGTGCAGCAGGTTCGCCGCGGAGTGGATCTGTGCCCGGTCCCATTCGGGGGTGCTCGGTCGGATCCGTTCCGGCGTGGGCCGACCCACCCACTCCTGGTAGTGCCGGTGCGTTTCCGGCCGTACGTCGTGCAGGTAGGACAGCCCGTGCACCGCGTTGCCGACGAAGCCGCAGCCCAGCTCGTCGATGGCGGTCACCATTCGGCGCAGTGTCCCCGGTTCCAACCAGACGTCGTCGTCGAGGAAGAGCACGTACCGGGCGGCGGAGTGGGTGAGCAGGAAGTTGCGGTGTTCGGCGAGCCCTCGTCGGGGCAGCCGCCGGGTCAGCAGCACCGGATGTCCTCGGTGCCGCAGCGCCCGGACCATGGTGGCCGCCGCCGGGTGGGCGTACCCGGGTTCGCCGTCGGACTGGTCACTGACCACCACACCGAACCCCGGCACCCCCTCCTGGGCGGCGAGCCCGGCGAGGGTGACGGCGAGTTCGGTGGGGCGGTTGCGGGTGGGGACGAGCACGTCGACCTGTCGGTCTACGCGGAACTGCGCGGGCGTACCGGCGTCGAGGGGTCGGTTCACGGTGCCTTGCCGGTCAGCGGTGGCGTGTCCGCACCGGTCGTGGTTGTCGTGCCGGGGATCTGCACCCCGGACGCGGGCACCGTCGGCCCGGTTTCCGTACCGGTCACGCCGTCCTGACCGTGGGCGCGGATCCGGTCGATGATGGCCGAGGTGGAGCGGTCCGGCACGTATCCCAGGGTGCGTACCTGGCCGCCCAGCCGCTGCACCAGCGGTGCCTCCGGCACCAACTCGGGCGGATAGTCGCCGCCCTTGACGTAGATGTCCGGCCGGACGGCCTCGATCAGGGTGGCTGGCGAGTCCTCCTCGAACACCACCACGTGGTCGACGCAGGCCAGCGCGGCGAGCAGGGCGGTGCGGTCCTCGATCGGGTTCACCGGCCGGTCGGCTCCCTTCAACCGGCGTACGCTGCCGTCCGAGTTGACCGCCACCACCAGCAGGTCGCCGAGCGCGCGGGCCTGTTCCAGGTACCGCACGTGCCCCCGGTGCAGCACGTCGAAGCAGCCGTTGGTGAACACGATGGAGCGTCCGGCTCGCCGGTGCTCGGCGACGATCTCGGTCAGGGACCGGGTGTCGACCAGCACCTGCCGGCCGTCGGGTGTCGGGCGGCCCAGCGCGGCCAGCAGGTCCTCGCGGCGGCAGACGCAGGTGCCGGTGCCGGCGACGGTGCTCGTCGCGGCGAGCTGGGCCAGTTGGGCGGCGGTGGACAACGGAGCGTCGGCGGCCAACGCGAGGGTCATCGCCGCCAGGTACGCGTCACCGGCGCCGACGGTGTGGCTGGCCGGCACGGGTGTGCTGTGGCTGCGGGCGGGCGTACCGTCGGCACCGCCGACCACCGCCCCTTCGGTGTCCAGGGTCACCGCCACCACGTCCGCGCCGGTGTGGGCGCGCAGTTCGGCGAGCCGGGACTCGGCCAGCACGGCCCGGTCCACGCCCGCCCCCGCCTCGGCGTTCACGGTCACCCCGGTGCCGGTCACGCTGAGCCCGTCGCGGGTCAGCGCCACCCGGCTCTCGCCGGGGGTGGGTTCACCGATGGGCCCGTCGGTACGCCGCATCCCGGCCCCGCCGGGGGCGGTTCCCACGGTCAGTTCGGAGGGCCCGTCGGCCGGGTCGACCTCGGGATGTTCCAGGTGCAGCTCATGGCCACCGGTCGGCGTGCTGTCGTCGGTCGGCGAGGCGGTGGCACCGGCCGGGTCGGCGGGAGCGACCGGCTGCGTGGTCGACGCGACGGTGCCCGCGCGGGCGAGCAGCCGGGTGGCCTCCGCGAAACTCGGCGTCACCACGGTGGGCGCGAGCCCTCGCCAGTCGGCGAGGTCGTGGGCGTCGAGCGCGACCGTGGCGTACCGGTGCCGGTTCTCGACCAGCCAGGCGCGGACCGGCGCGGGCAGCGCACCGAGGCCGTAGTCGCAGACCACCAGGGCGGGGACTTCGCCTCCACTGGCCGCCCGCAGTTCCTCGCTCGCGCAGTCCAGGGCGGTCAGCAGGCAGTCCACTCCCACGTCGCTGAGCGGGTCGTCCGGGTCGCCGGAGTCCTCCCGCAGCAGGATCTGGTCGTCGGCCAGCATTCGGCGTTTCACCGGCGTCGGGCGTCCGGGTTGGCTGACGGTACGGTCCCAGACTCCGGCCCGGTCGAGACAGTCGTGCAACTCGTCACCGGCGGCGTCGGCGCCGACGGGTGCCACCAGCACCGAGCGTCCGCCCAGGGTGGCGATGTTGACGGCGGTGTTGGCGGCGCCGCCCGCCGCCGAGATGCGGCGACGCAGGGTGAGGACCGGGGCGGGGGCCTCCCGGCACAACCGGTCGGAGTCGGCGAACCGCCACTCGTCGAGCATGGCGTCGCCGATCACCAGGACCGGACGCCCGAGCCAGCTCTGCACGACGTCGGCGAGCCGGACCTGTTCCGCTGCTGCTCGTGCCATGCCGGCGGTTCCCCTCCGGTCGGCGGGGTCAAACCTGCCGACCGGGCACCTGCTGGCCGCGACGTGCGGTGGGCCACCGCCGCGCCGCGTTTCGTGACGTCGGCGGCGGGAACGGTTGTGGACGAACCCCCGGAGAGGAGTACGAGATGGCAGCGACGTTGCAGGGTAAGCGGGTCGCCTTCCTGGCCGCCGACGGTGTGGAGGAGGTCGAGTACGTGCAGCCGCGTCAGGCCGTCGAGCAGGCCGGCGCGACCGTCGAACTGGTGTCGATCAAGCCCGGAAAGATCACCTCCTTCGAGCACCTCGACCCGTCCACCACGTACGAGGTGGATGTCAGCGCCGCCGACGCGGACCCCGCGCGGTACGACGCGCTGGTGCTGCCCGGCGGGGTGGCCAATCCGGACTTCCTGCGTGCCGACGCCGACGCGGTCCGGTTCGTGCGGTCCTTCTTCGATGCCGGTAAGCCGGTCGGGGTGATCTGCCACGGCCCGTGGACGCTGGTCGAGGCGGACGTGGTGCGGGGTCGCCGGATCACCAGTTGGCCCAGCCTACGCACCGATCTGGTAAACGCCGGTGCGCAGTGGGTCGACGAGGAGGTGGTGACCGACAACGGGTTGGTCAGCAGCCGCAAGCCCGACGACCTGCCGGCCTTCTGCGCCAAGATCGTCGAGGAGTTCGCCGAGGGACGGCACTGAGTCCTCCGGTGGCTTCGCCCGCCTGGGTGAAGCCACCGGCGGCTGCGGCGTCACTTCAGGATCAGGCGGTTGGTCTGCTCGAAGACGTCGAGGTCGGCCAGGGTTTCCGGAACGCTGGCCGAGAGCGGCTGGGGCAACGCCTCGCGGTGGAAGAAGCCCGCGTCGATGGTCTCGTCGGTGACCCTGGTCAGCCGACCGTCCCACTCCTCGACCCGGAACGCGGTGGTGAAGATCTGGTAGGTGTGGCCGTACATGTTGGTGTGGGTACGGTCCGGGCCGGTGTAGAGCGCGAAGGCGCTCACCCGCAGCGCCCGTAGCCCGGTCTCCTCGCGTACCTCCCGCACGGCGCAGTCCGCGATCGACTCGCCCAGTTCCATCGCGCCCGCGGGCAGCGCCCACTGGCCGTTGTCGGAGCGGCGGATCAGCAGGACACGTGCCGAGTTGTCCCGCACCACGGCCCGCGCACCGACGAACATCAGCGTCCGGTCGCCAGCCAGGGCACGCAGTTGCCCGACGTACGAATCAGCCCAGGAGATGCTCACCCGGACAATTTACGGGGGTTCCCAACGTGTGACCGGCGACACTACTTTGTTACCCATGCGTAGCACGATGATGGACGCCCCCCTTCAGGTCTCCCGGATCCTCGAACACGGCGCCACCGTGCACGGCACGGCCGAGGTGGTGACGTGGACCGGCGCCGAGTCACGACGCAGCACGTACGCGGAGGTCGGCCGAGACGCCGCCCGGCTCGCCCACGCCCTGCGGGCGGAGTGCGGGGTGACCGGTGACGAGCGGGTCGCCACCTTCATGTGGAACAACACCGAGCATCTGGTGGCGTACTTCGCCGTGCCCAGCATGGGCGCGGTGCTGCACACGCTGAACATCCGGCTTTTCCCCGACCAGGTCGCCTACATCGCCAACCACGCCGAGGACCGGGTGGTGCTGGTCGACTCGACGCTGATCCCGCTGCTGGCGAAGTCCCTCGGCGCCATGACCAGCGTGCGGCACGTGGTGGTGGTCGGTGGCGGCGACTCCGCACCGCTGGTCGCGGCGGCCGGTGACCGGATCACCGTGCACCACTGGGACGCGCTGCTGGCCGGGCGGCCGGAGACGTACGACTGGCCTGAGGTGGACGAGCGCGACGCCGCCGCCCTCTGCTACACCTCCGGCACCACCGGCAACCCCAAGGGCGTCGCCTACTCGCACCGCTCGATCTACCTGCACTCGTTGCAGATCTGCCTGCCGGAGGGGTTCGGGCTGGCACCGACCGACCGCGAGTTGGCCATCGTGCCGATGTTCCACGCCATGTCGTGGGGGCTGCCGTTCGCGGCCTTCCTCTCCGGCGCGTCGCTGGTGATGCCGGACCGCTTCCTCCAGGCCGCGCCGATCGCCGAGATGATCGCCGCCGAGCGGCCGACCCTGGCCGGGGCGGTGCCGACCATCTGGACCGACCTGCTGGCGTACCTGGACCAGAGTGGCACCGACGTCTCCTCGCTCAAGGAGGTGATCGTCGGTGGGTCGGCCTGTCCGCCGTCGTTGATGCACGCGTTCGACGAGCGACACGGCATCGACGTGATCCACGCGTGGGGGATGACCGAGATGTCGCCGCTGGGTTCGGTGGCACGCCCACCGGCCGGAGCGGTCGGGGAGGACGCCTGGCGCTACCGCTACACACAGGGTCGGGTGCCGGCGGGGGTGCGGGCCCGCATCGTGGGTCCGGCCGGGGAGCCGCTGCCCGCCGACGGCACCTCCGTCGGCGAGTTGGAGGTCCGTGGGCCGTGGGTCACCGAGCGGTACGTCGGTGACGACGCGCCGGACCCGGAGAAGTTCCGCGACGGCTGGCTGCGGACCGGGGACGTGGGGACCCTCTCGGCGGACGGGTACATCACCCTCACCGACCGCGCCAAGGACGTGATCAAGTCCGGTGGCGAGTGGATCTCCTCGGTGGAGTTGGAGAACGCGTTGATGGCCCATCCGGCGGTGCTGGAGGCCTGCGTGGTGGGCGTACCGGACCAGCGGTGGGACGAACGGCCGCTGGCGACGGTGGTGCTCCGGGAGGGCGCTTCGGCGACCCCGGAGGAGCTGCGCGACTTCCTGGCCGGGTCGGTGGCGCGCTGGCAGTTGCCGGAGCGGTGGGCGTTCATCGAGGCGGTGCCGAAGACCAGTGTCGGCAAGTTCGACAAGAAGGTGGTGCGCGCCCGATACGCCGAGGGTGACCTGGATGTGCGGGAACTGGCCACGCCGTAACGTTTTTCGGCGCATCATCGCCATTGGGAGTAGTGGCCTGCATAGACCTCTCTCCGGTGGGCGGCCCCGGCGTTCGCACCGCGCCGGGGCCGCCCGTTCCTTTGCGGGGCGACCCGCAAAGCCAGTATTGCGAAACTTGTTCGCCTCTGTCCGGCGGACGGCGAAAAACTCCCAGGTCAAACCGCCTGCCTAGCCGGCGGCGTTGAGCAGCACCTTGCCCACCGCCGCGTCCTCCACCGCCTGATGCGCGTCGGCGGTCGCCGACAGCGGGTAGCAGTGCAACGGCAGACCGGCCTCCTCACCCACCCGGATCCCGCCCTGTGCGGCAGCCGCCGCGACGTCCACCAACGCCTGCGCCTTGGCGGCCTTCGGCATGGTGTAGACCAGCACGAACTGCCAGCGGGCATTCGGTGCCATCAGCGGGCGGATCGGCAACGTCACCTCGTCGCCACCGTCGTCGGCGTAGACGCAGACCACCCCACCCGGGCGCAGCAACTGGACGTCGGTGGCGACGTTACGCGCGGGCGAGACCTCCACGATCCCGTGCACCCCGTCGGGTGCGATCTTGCGGACCTCCTCCACCACGTCCTGTGCGCGGTAGTCGAAGACCGCCGTGGCACCGGCCGCCGCAGCCAGCTGAGCCTTCTCGGGGCTGCTCACCGTGGCGATCACGCAGGCGTCGGCCCAGGCCGCCAGTTGGATCGCCGCGTTGCCCACCGCACCGGCTCCGCCCTGCACCAGCACCGTGTGGTCGCTGAGCGCACCCGGGCGCAGGCTCTTCGGCAGATACTCCCCGGCGGTCAGGCACCGGTGCGCGGTCAGGAACGGAATGCCCAGGCAGGCCCCCAGTTCGAAGGAGGCGCCGCCGAGGCGTACCGCCTGACGGACCGGCACCACGGTGTACTCGGCGGCGGTGCCCCAGGGACGCTGCCAGGCGGCCTCCCAGAGCCAGACCCGCTCGCCGATCAACTCCTCGTCGACGCCGGTGCCGACCGCCTCGATCACCCCGGCGCCGTCCTGGCCGGGCGTCTGCCAACCGGCCGGCAGTGGGCCCTGCCGCCGCGACTTCCAGTCCGTCGGATTCACCCCGGCCACCGCGATCCGCACCAGCACCTCACCCGGACCGGGCTGCGGCACCGGCCGCTCGACCAACTGGAGCACGGAAGGGTCACCGGTGCGCTCGTACACGATCGCCTTCATGCCACCGACCGTAGGCGGGCCGGAGACCGTCCGGTGGCGGTTCAGCCCAGCCGGTCGACGACCTCCGGGGTCAACTCGTCGATCGACTCCAGCACCGTCGCGGCCAGCCGTCGAGCGTCGGCATCCAGCGGGTACGCCCCGTGTGGCACCGCCACCACCGCCATCTGCGCGGCAGCCGCCGAACGCACTCCGTTGGAGGAGTCCTCCACCGCCACGCAGCGCGTCGGGTCGAGGTCGAGCCGCCGCGCCACGGTCAGGTAGACGTCCGGTGCCGGCTTGCCCCGCTCGGTCTCCTCGGTCGACAGGGTGGTGCGGAAGGCGTCGGTGAGGTCGGTGGCGGCCAGCGCCGCAGCGATCAGCCGGGTCGGCGAGGAACTGGCCAACCCCAGCGGCCACCGCTCGGCCAGCCTGCGGACCACGTCGACCGCGCCGTCGATCACCGGCACCCGGGCGGCGTACCGGCGGGCCATCTCCTCGACCACCTCGGCGGCGACCTGGTCGGCGGTGCGCCGTACCCCCAACTCGTCGCTGAGGTACCGGGCCCACTCGCCGGTGCTCATCCCCATCAAGCGGCGTTGGGTGTCGTCCTGCCAGACGCCGCCGTGTTCGGCGACGTACGCCCGCCGAACCTCCTCCCACACCGGCTCGGAATCGACGATCACACCGTCAAGGTCGAAAACCACCCCGTCCACCGTCACACCCCCATCCTCCCCCGCCCGCGTTGATCAAGAAGTTTGCGTCGGGGACAGCGATCAAAAATGACGAAAACTTCTTGGTCAACTTGTCAGGGGTGGGAGGCCGATGGGGCTGCCCGGCGGGATCACGGTGTGGGCGGCGCGGGCGATCGGGTCGAGCAGCTCGCGCAGGCGACGCGTCCGGTCGGGGCCGAGCGCCACCCAGGGGCGGGCGGCGGCGAGGTCGGTGGCGTCCTCGATCGCCTGGAAGGCAGCCCGCCCATGCTCGGTCGGCTGTTCGTCGGCGTCCAGCCAACCACGGGCGGTCAGCCGCTCCCGAGCCTGCGCCCACTCCTGCTCCGACCAGCCCCGGCCGAGCAGGTTGGCCGGGGACATGTCGACCGCGACCCGCCAGGCCAGCGTCTCCACCGGGTCGAGGTCGGCGGCGACCAGTGCCGCCACGTGCCCGTCGCCCCGATGCTCGCGCAGCGTCGTGGCGGCCTGCCAGAGCCGGGCGAGCGGGTACTCACCGCGCGGCAGTGCCGCATTCGCCGCCCCGAGCACCCGACCGGCCGTCGCGAGCCCGTCGGTCGCCGCCTCAAGCAGGTCGGCGGCCTCCACGAGGTGCCGTTCCGGCAGCTCGTAGGTCAACTCGGCGAGTGCCTGCACCGCCCCGGTCAGCCGGGCACGCAGCGCCTGGTCCGGTTCGGCCAGTTGCCACACCGCTGGCAGCGCCCGGCTCACCATGTGCGGGGCGAAGCTGTAGAAGGCGGCGATCACCGGAGCCGGACCGGTCGGCCCGAGCGGGGCGGCTCGACCGGCGAAGTATCCTCGCCAGTAGCCGCGCAGCCCGACCGCCTCGTAGGCGGCACGGGCGCGCGGATGGAAATAGGTGACGGCGTGCACCGGTTCGTAGTGCGTCCACATCGACCGGGCGGTCCGCCCCTCGGCGTCCTCTGCCGTCACGTGCACCTCCGCGTTTGCTTCGACCAGCGCCCGGGTCGATGCCCGGGACGCCGGTCGAACCTACTGCCGGTCGGTGACCGTCCGGAAGCCATCTGTGGTGAACGGCATCGATGTTTCTGGCACCCCGGCCTCGGGCCACGGAGGCCACGGGCCACGGAGGCCTCGGGCCACGGAGGCCACGGGCCACGGAGGCCACGGGCCACGGAGGCCACGGAGGCCTCGGGTCGAGCGTCACTCGGCGCCGAGCACGTCCACCACGAAGCGCAGCGGGCCCGCCGGACGGCCGCCGCCACCCTCTCCGTACGCGTCCTCGGCCGGGATGTCGAGCTGCACCCGGCTGCCCACCGTCACACCCACCAGGCCCTTGTCCCAGCCGGGGATGACCTTCCCGACCCCGATCGGGAAGGTGGCCGGCTGCCCGCGCTCCCATGAGGAGTCGAACTCCTCGCCGCTCTCGTAGAACACCCCGACGTAGTTGGTGGTGATCGACTGACCGGCCTGGACCTTCGGCCCGGTGCCCTCGATCAGCGGGGTCACCGTCAGCTTGGCCAGCTTGCCCTCGCCGCCGGTGACGGTCGGCTTGCTGCCCAGGGCCGGGTCCGCGCCCTCCGGCAACTGCGGCGCGGGCGGCTCGTTGGCGGTCTCCGTGGGAGTGGACGGCGTGCCGGCGGCCTGCTCGGGGGCGTCGTCACCACCGCGCTGGCCCACCATCACGAACACGGTGATCAGCACCGCCACGACTGCGATCGCGGCGAACGCGCCGGCCCAGGCCTGCCGACGGCGCTTCGCCTCCGCTGCCTTCTGAGCCGCCAACTGCTCGGCCAGTCGACGCCGCGACTTGGTCTCCTGCTCGCTCACGTCCTCGACTCCCTGCTGAGAGGTGTGGGGGTGGTCCGGCCACGGGCAGCCGTCGCCGACACACGGTACCTGGTATCGGACGCACTTCCGACCATCGATGGCCCACGGATAAGCGGTGGTCGCGTCGATCGTGACGTCCGGGTCACTCCGGGGCCGCCGGGAGTCGTGTTCGCGCGGGCCGAGGTAGGGAATCGCCGGGATTAGGCGGACTTGCGCGGAGTGGCCTTCTTGGTGGTTTTCTTCTCCGCGGTCTTCTTGGCCGGTTGGGCCTTCTTGGCGGTGGTCTTCTTCTCTGCGGGCTTCTTCGCGGGCGCCTTCTTGGCCGGTGCCTTGGCGGCCTTCTTCTCCGCCGCCTTCTTCTGGGCCGAGCGCGCCGACGAGATCGGGGTGGGCTCCGCGCCCCCACCGGCCGGTGCCTCGCCGCGGGCCGCCCGCGCCCGCTCCACGGACGCCTTGAGTGCGGCCATCAGGTCGACCGCGGCGGCGGGGGCCTCCTCCGCCTCCTCCGGCTGGACCACCTCGCGGCCCTCCACCTTCGCGTCGATGACCTCCTGCAACGCCGCCCGGTAGTCGTCGGTGAACTCGTCCGGATGGAAGTCTCCGGCCATGGAATCGATCAGCGAGGTGGCCATCGCCAACTCCGGCGGCCGAATCTTCAGATCCTCGTCGAGGAACCCGAAATCCGGCTTCCGGATCTCGTCGGGCCAGAGCATCGTGTTCAGCAGCAGCACGCCGTCGCGTACCCGCAGGGTGGCCAACTGCTCCCGCTGGCGCAGCGCCACCTTGACGATTGCCACCCGCTCCGAGTCGGTCAGCGCGTTCCGCAACAGCAGGTAAGGCTTGGTCGCGGTGCCCTCCGGCTCCAGGAAGTACGCCTTGTTGTAGAGGATCGGGTCGACCTGCTCGGCCGGCACGAACTCCAGCACGTCGATCGCGTGGGATGTGCTCAACGGCAGTTCGGCGAAATCCTCGTCGGTGAGGATGACCATCTCGCCGCCGCCGAGGTCGTAGCCCTTGGCGATGTCGTCGTAGCTGACCTCCTCGCCGCAGACCTGACAGGTGCGCTTGTACCGGATGCGCCCGCCGTCGGCCCGGTGCACCTGGTGGAAACGGATGTCCTTCTCCTCGGTTGCGGAGTACAGCTTGACCGCGATCGAGACCAGGCCGAACGACACGGCACCTTTCCAGATGGCCCGCATGCTGCGCTCCCTTCCCCGGTATCGACCATGCTCGCATCACAGCGAACCGGGCGCGAGGTGTTCTGCCTGCTACTACAGTCGTTCTGTGCCCGGCGCGCCGTTCAAGCCGATGCTCGCGGTGACCGGGCAGCTTCCGACCGGTCCCGGGTGGGCGTACGAGTTCAAGTGGGACGGCGTACGCGCCCTGGCGGACATCGCCGCCGGACGGCCGCGCCTGTACGCCCGCTCCGGGGTGGAGATCACCACCGCCTATCCCGAGTTGATCCCGCTCGGGGAGCAGGTCGACGACGCCCTGCTCGACGGTGAGGTGGTGCTGTTCGACCAGGCCGGGCGGCCGTCGTTCACCGCACTGGCGGAGCGGATGCACGTCCGCAACGCCGCGAAGGCGGCCCGGCTGGCGGCGACGGTACCCGTCACGTACATGATCTTCGACGTGTTGCGGCTGGCCGGGCAGGACCTCACCGGCTGGCCGTACGCCCGGCGTCGGGAGACCCTCGACGGCCTGGGGCTGGGCGCGGCGCGGTGGGCGGTCCCCCCGGTCTTCTACGACGGCCCGGCCACCTACGAGGCGGCGGGTGAGCACGGGCTCGAAGGGGTGATGGCCAAGCGTGTCGAGTCGACCTACCGGCCGGGGGTGCGTTCACCGGACTGGGTGAAGGTCAAACTGGAGGTGACCGGCGACTTCGTCGTCGGCGGCTGGCGACCCGGGGCCCGGAAGGTCGGCGGGCTGCTGGTCGGCGTGCCGGGCCCCGACGGCCGACTCGTCTACCGTGGTCGGGTCGGTGGCGGCATCGGGGCGGCCCTGGAGCGGGAGTTGCTGCGTGAGCTGGAGCCGCTGCGCACCACCGCCTCGCCGTTCTCCGGAGATGTGCCACGCGAGGATGCCCGGGGCGCGATCTGGGTAACTCCCCGGGTGGTGGTGGAGGTCAAGTACGGCCAGCGCACCCCGGACGGGCGACTGCGCTTCCCCCGGCTCCTACGGATCCGTCCGGACAAACCGGCCGAGGAGGTCGACGATGCCAGCTGACCGGGTCCAGGTCGAGGTGCAGGGCCGCACGCTGGAGCTTTCCAACCTCGACAAGGTGCTCTATCCGCAGGCGGGCTTCACCAAGGGCGAGGTGATCGACTACTACACCCGCATCTCCCCGGTGCTGCTGCCGCACCTGGCGGATCGTGCCCTGACCCGGATCCGCTACCCCAACGGCGTGGACGGCAACTCGTTCTTCGAGAAGAACGCCCCGGCCGCCACCCCCGACTGGGTACGCACCGAGAACCTGCCCGCACCCGGCTCCACCAAGGGGCGGGAAACCATCGACTACGTGGTCGCCGAGGACCTGCCCACCCTGGTCTGGCTGGCCAACCTCGCCGCGCTGGAACTGCACACCCCGCAGTGGAAGATCGGTGCGCATCCCGACCTGATGGTGGTCGACCTCGATCCGGGGGCCCCGGCCGCGCTGAAGCAGTGCTGCCAGGTGGCGCTGCTGCTGCGGGACCGGCTGGCCGCCGACGGCCTGGACGCCTACCCGAAGACCTCCGGCAAGAAGGGCATGCAGCTCTGCTGCCCCATC
The DNA here is from genome assembly GCF_049844495.1 of Micromonospora sp. DT48. Taxonomy (NCBI): domain Bacteria; kingdom Bacillati; phylum Actinomycetota; class Actinomycetes; order Micromonosporales; family Micromonosporaceae; genus Micromonospora; species Micromonospora sp. DT48. Next base: position 70,424 of record NZ_JBNCLE010000006.1, on the reverse strand, counting down.
TCCGGCACCCAGTCCGCCGACGACGTCTCCGACTACGCGCGGCGGGTCGCCCAGGAGTTGGAACGCGAACACCCGAAGTTGATCGTGTCCAAGATGGCGAAGAACCTGCGCTCCGGCAAGGTCTTCATCGACTGGAGTCAGAACAACGCGGCGAAGACCACGGTCGCGCCGTACTCGCTGCGCGCCCAGCCGATCCCGGCGGTGTCGACTCCGCTGACCTGGGACGAGGTTTCCGCCGGTGCGGCAGGTGAGCGGCCGGCGACGAAGCCGTACACCGCCACCGAGGTCCTCGCCCGCGTCGACGAGCACGGCGACCTCCTCGCCCCGCTCCTCGACGGCGGCCCCGAACTGCCGCCGCGCGCACCGACACGACGGTGAACGGCAGCGACACGCCGGCCCGCTCGACAGTACGGGCAGCAGGGAGGTAGGACAGTTTTCCATGCCTGTCGAGCTGCCCGTGCTCTCCGCCGTCCGCCCTGCCGAGCGGGATCAGCCACTGATCACCTACCTCGACCACCGGAGCGGACACCGCCATCAGGTGACCGCCGCCGAGCTGGGCGAATGGTCGGCGCGGGCCGCCGGGCTGCTGCGGGACGGTTGCGGCCTGACACCGGGCAGCCGGGTGGCGGTGCTGCTGCCGCCGCACTGGCGTACCGCTGCGGCTCTGCTGGGCGCCTGGGCGGTCGGGCTGGAGGTTTCGTTCCGGCCGCGCGCCACCGCCGGGCTGCCGGTGCTGGAGCCCGGCGGCGATCGACCGTACGACGTTGTCCTGGTCACCCCGGAACGGCTCGACGACTGGTTGGAGGACGTACCCGACGGGCTGCACCGTTACCTCGTCGGCACCGGGCCGGAGCCGCTGGCCGCCGTGCCGGCCGGTTGGCTCGACTGGTCGGTGGAGGTGCTGCGGCACGGTGCCGCCCCGGCCGACCGCCCCACGCTGCGGGCCACCGACCCGGCCAGCCCGGACGGCACCACCTACCACGAGTGGGGTCAGGTGGCCCAGGTCGTCGCCGAGCAGCTCGACCTGCGGGTCGGCGACCGGCTGCTGGTCGACGTCGCCGAGCACGATCAGCCGCTGAAATGGTTGCTCGCGCCACTGGCGGCCGGTGCGTCGGTGGTGCTCTGTGCCAACCTCGACCCCGCCGACCGGGACGCGGTCGCCGCCGCCGAGCAGGTGACCCGGATCCTCTGACCCACCAGGCCTCCGGTCCGTCATCCCTCGTCGACCCTGTTGATCAGGTCGACGGCGGCTCGCATGGCTGCTTTGCCCCTTGTTGTCGAGGTGCTCATGACGTGCGCCTTGGTGAGCGTGGACGCGTTCTTCGATGCATTCGGGCGGAGCGATCCAGTCCTGAGCTCCGATACCCTTCGGGGTGCGTCGTGCCACTTCGGGCCAGGTTCTCGCAGCGTGCTGGTGGGGTGACTGTCGGCGGGGTGCCCTATGCTCGCTGCGTGAGTGCGGTGGCGCGGCAGACAGGGCAGCTCATGCTCGGTGAGATCCTCGCGCCGCCGACGGCGATTCCGGCGGAATCCGTCGAGCACGGCGAGGTTTTCACTCGCCGTTGGGTGGTGGATCTGATTTTGGACCTAGCCGGGTACACCGCTGATCGTGATCTTGCATTGCTGGTGGCGGTCGAGCCGGCCTGCGGGGCGGGAGCTTTTCTGGCCTCGATGGCTGCCCGGGTCAGTGCTTCGTGTCGCAAGCATGACCGGTCTCTGCTGGACGCGAAGCACGCGGTGCGTGCCTTCGACCTGCTGGCGCCCAACGTGGCGGCGAGCCGCCAGGTCGCCCGGGACGTGTTCGTCGAGGACGGCTGGCCGCTACCCGAGGCCCGCGAGGTGGCAACGGCATGGGTACGGCAGGGTGACTACCTGCTGGATGCGTACGTCGATGTCGGTGTCGATCTGGTGGTGGGCAATCCGCCGTACGTCCGGTTGGAGGATGTGCCGGTGGACCGCATGCTGGCCTACCGCGCCGCGTGCCCGACGATGACCGGCAGGTCGGATCTGTATGTCGGTTTCTACGAGCGGGGGCTGCGTTCCCTGAAGCCGGGCGGGGTGCTGGCGTTCATCTGCGCCGACCGGTGGATGCGCAACCAGTACGGGCGGCAGTTGCGAGAGCTTATTGCTGCCGGCTACAGCGTCGACGTGACGGTCACCATGCACGATGTCGACGCGTTCGAGGAGCAGGTCTCCGCCTATCCAGCGATCACCGTGCTTCGGCATGCCTCCCAGGGTGCGGCAGTGGTGGCCGATGCCCGGCGAGGCTTCGCGGCTCCGGATGCCCCGGAGTTGTTGAAGTGGGTCGCCGATCGGGAGTCGAGGCCGGGGGCGGACGACCGGTACGAGATCGCACGGCTACCCCACTGGTTCGACGGCGGCGACTCCTGGCCGGCAGGGTCGCCCTCACGGCTGGCGCTGATCGAGGACCTGAACGACCGCTTTCCGCCGCTGCAAGACGCGGCGACCGGCACTCGGGTCGGAATCGGGGTAGCGACCGGTGCCGACAGCGTCTTCATCACCACCGACGCGGACGTCGAGCCGGAGCGGCTGCTGCCGCTGTCGATGGTGCGTGACACGACATCGGGAACCCTGCGATGGTCCGGTCACTACCTGGTCAACCCGTGGAATACGGACGGGCAACTCGTCGACCTGGATGCCCTGCCTCGCCTGCGGGCCTACTACCAGAGGCACGCGGCGGCCCTCAAACGGCGGCACGTTGCCGGCAAACAACCCGCCCACTGGTACCGGACGATCGACAAGGTCGACCACTCCCTCATCGAGCGTCCGAAACTGCTGTTTCCCGACATGAAGAACGCCATGCATCCCGTCCTGGACGAGGGTGGCTGCTATCCGCACCACAACTTGTACTACATCGTTTCCGACACCTGGGATCTCCGGGTCCTAGGTGGACTCCTGCTTTCTCGTGTCGCACAAGCCTTCGTGGAGGCTTACGCCGTTAAAATGCGTGGCGGCACCCTTCGATTCCAAGCCCAGTATCTGCGCCGGATCCGCGTACCCCGACCCGAGGCCATCTCCGCTGCGGACCGGGCTGCGCTCGCCGCCGCCTTCGACAAGCGGAACAGCCGGGCGGCGACGGAGGTTGCCCTACGGGTGTACGGGATCGACGAGCCGGGAGACCTGATCGATGGACCAGCGGGCGTTTGAGGAGGCAATCCGTAGCTCCTGGGTGGTTCGAGAGTCGCAGGCCGCGAAGAAGCTGCTGTCGGGCAGAGCCGATACCGGAGGACGTGGCGCAGTCACCGGTGGTGCGCATCTCGACGCTCTGACTGAACTGCTGGCGAACGTCTTCCGCGATGCTGGTTTCCCGCCCGACGCGGTGCGTTGCAAGTCCGGCATCGAGCTGCCCGGCTATTTCCGGCCCACAAAGCAGTGGGACCTCGTCGTGCTTCACGAGGAGGAGCTGGTTGCGGCCATCGAGCTGAAGTCGCATGTCGGCCCGTCTTTCGGCAACAACTTCAACAACCGCAACGAGGAGGCGATCGGTAGCGCCGTCGATCTGTGGCGAGCCTATGAGCATGGTTTACTCGGCCGGCTGCGGCCGTGGCTCGGCTACGTGCTCCTGGTCGAAGAGGCGAACGGGTCGACGCGCAAGGGCAAACCAAGGAGCGGTACGTTGCCTATCGACCCTGTCTTCTCCGACACCTCTTACCTGGACCGTTACGCGATCCTCTGCAAGCGGTTGATAGACGCAGGATTGTACGACGCCACGTGCCTCGTTACATCTTCACGGGAGCCGGACGCACCCATCCGCCAACCCGACCCGGAGATCGGGTTCGTCGCCTTCGTCGGATCCATCGCCGCCCGCATCGAGAAGGTCGGCGTACCCCGGCCGAGGCTCAACTGAACCCACCTATGCGGAATGTGGCGGTGTTGGGATGGCGTGGACACCGCCCACGCATCACCAGGTTGCTCAAACACGCCGACGACACTCGTGGCGGCATAAGCCCGGACCCGTAGCCGGAGCCTGATGCCGGATAACGGCGGCGGAGAGAGACCGCTGTCGGGTCGACCAAAGCGTCGCTCAGTCGACCGTGGGCAGCGTCGGGCCGAGGACGTCGTCGGCGTCGACGATGGTGTACGCGTACCCCTGCTCGGCGAGGAAGCGCTGCCGGTGGGCGGCGTACTCGGTGTCGATGGTGTCCCGGGAGACCACGGTGTAGAAGTGCGCCTGCCGACCGTCGGCCTTCGGGCGCAGCACCCGCCCCAGCCGTTGCGCCTCCTCCTGGCGGGAGCCGAAGGTGCCCGACACCTGGATCGCCACCGCCGCCTCCGGCAGGTCGATGGAGAAGTTCCCCACCTTCGAGATCACCAGCGTGCGGATTTCCCCGGTGCGGAACGCGTCGAAGAGGCGTTCACGCTCCTTGTTGGTGGTGGAGCCCTGCACGATCGGGGCGTCCAGGTATTCCCCCAGCTGGTGCAGCTGGTCGATGTACGCGCCGATGACCAGCGTCTGCTCGTCCGGATGCCGGTCGACCAGGGCGCGTACCACCGGCAGCTTGGTGCGGGCGGTGGCCGCCATCCGGTACCGCTCCTCCGCCTCCGCTGTCGCGTACGACATCCGTTCGGCGTCGGTCAGGGTGACCCGCACCTCGACACACTCGGCGGGGGCGATCCAGCCCTGCGACTCGATGTCCTTCCAGGGCGCGTCGTACCGCTTCGGGCCGATCAGGCTGAACACGTCGCCCTCCCGGCCGTCCTCGCGGACCAGGGTGGCGGTCAGGCCCAACCGGCGGCGGGCCTGGAGGTCGGCGGTGAAGCGGAAGATCGGCGCGGGCAGCAGGTGCACCTCGTCGTAGACGACCAGGCCCCAGTCGCGGGCGCCGAACAGGTCCAGGTGGGTGAAGACACCCTTCTTACGCGAGGTCAGCACCTGGTAGGTGGCGATGGTGACCGGGCGGATCTCCTTGCGCTCGCCCGAGTACTCGCCGATCTCCTCCTCGGTCAGCGAGGTACGGGCGATCAACTCCCGCTTCCACTGCCGCCCCGCCACCGTGTTGGTGACCAGGATCAGCGTGGTGGCCTTCGCCTCGGCCATCGCCGCCGCCCCCACCAACGTCTTACCGGCGCCACAGGGCAGCACCACCACGCCCGATCCGCCGGCCCAGAACGCCTCGACCGCCTCCCGCTGGTACGACCGCAGCGTCCACGGCTTGCCGCCGTCCTTACCGGCCTCGGCCAGCTCGATCGGGTGCGCCTCCCCGTCGACGTATCCGGCGAGGTCCTCCGCCGGCCAGCCGAGCTTCAGCAGCGCCTGCTTGAGCCGCCCCCGCTCGGACGGGTGCACCGCGATGGTGTCGTCGTCGATGCGGTTGCCGAGCATCCCGGCGAGCTTCTTGCTCTTGGCCACCTCGACGAGCACCACCCGGTCCAGGGCGCGCAGGACGAGACCGTGCGCCGGGTCGTTGGCGAGCTGGAGGCGACCGTAGCGGTCCATGGTCTCGGCCACGTCGACCAGCAGCGCGTGCGGCACCGGATACCGCGAATATTTGAGCAGGGCGTCCACCACGCCCTCGGCGTCGTGGCCGGCGGCGCGGGCGTTCCACAGCCCGAGCGGCGTCAGCCGGTACGTGTGCACGTGCTCAGGCGAGCGTTCCAACTCGGCGAAGGGGGCGATGGCCATCCGGCAGGACTGTGCGTCGGGGTGATCGATCTCCAGCAGGAGGGTCTTGTCCGACTGCACGATAAGGGGTCCACCACTCACGCCGAATCCTCTCGTCCGTACGGCTGATCCGGCCGCCTGAGCACGCAGCTGACCTGGCACCGGGCGACCATCCAGTGTTGCACGCGGTGGCAGTTGCCAAGAATGTGCTCACTTTTGCGCAACCTTGCTGGTAGTCATGTGCGTCTAGCAGTAGGGGACGAGCTGTCGAGGTCGACGGTCGGTCAGTCGCGGACGGGCCACCGTACGTCCTCGCGGTCGTCATGCCGGTCGGTTCCGGTGCGTAGCGCGTTCGATCCACGGTCCGACGGGCCAGGAAGCGGGGGCCCTTCCCGTCGCCGTGGGCAAGCCAACGGGGGCGAGCGGCGCGCCCCGGGCCGTACCGGCGAACCCCTTACCGGCGGCCCGGCGGGTGGATCCGAGCCGGATCGGTACGTGACGGTGCTGGTCGACAGCCGTCGAGAATGACACCCTTGACGTCCAGGCACGGATCGTACGGGGGAGGGTAGATGACTGTTGACCAGGAAGTTGTCCCCGAGCGCGAGCAGGCAGAGTCGACCGAGCCCGTCTCCACCGCCACGGTGATCGCGTACGCGATCGTCGGTGTCGTCCTGTTCGGATGGTTCCTCTTCGGCTGGCTGGTGCTCCAGCAGGGCTTCGTCGACTCGGTCGGTGAGGCCGCCGGCACCGGGTTCGCCCTGCTGTTGCTGGTGGCGATCGTCGGGTCGGTACGGCGCAGCCGCCGCTGAGCGCGGCCGAGCCCTACTTCTCCAGCACCGCCGCGGTGATCCGGTGCAGCGCGAAGGTGTGCAGCATCTCGGTGCGTTCGTCCTCGGCGCGCAGGTAGCCCGCGCCGAGCGAGACCGGCCGCACCAGGCGGGACGCGGTCGCCCCGTGCGCGTCGACGTAGCCGACCCAGACCAGCGCCTTGTCCCGTACCGCCTGTTGCAGCACGGCGATGGCGTCCTGGTGACTGTGCGCGGACACCGGACCGTCCGGCGACGCTCCCCGCACCACCGCCGGGGCCCGTCGCGCGGCCCGTGCCGCCGCGTCGCCGCGCCGGATCTGCTCCACCACGCCGAGCAGGCGCGGCAGTGGCAGACGTGGCGTGGCGAGCGGGTCGAGGGTCCGGGTGGCCCCGGTCACCCTGGCCGGTGCCCGTCGGGTCTTCGGTTTGGTGAGCACCGTCGAGCCGGTGGCATCCTCGGCCACCGGGGCGTACCCGGCCTCCCGTAGCACGCTGATCAGCCGATTGGCCTGGAACGGGGTCACCAGCACGGTCGGCGCGAGCCGCCGTAGCGTCAACGCCTCGACCCGCCGGTCGGCCAGCACCTCGGCCAGCAGAGCCTCGTCGTCGCTGCGCAGGTACGCCCCGGCGGAGCCGATCCGCAGACCGCCGTGCTTGCGGGCAACGTCGTCGACCAGGTACGTCAAACCCTGCGGGATTGGGGTGCGGGACCGGCGACGGAACAGTTCCTGGAGGTCGTCGGCGGAGTAGCCGGCGTCCAGGGCGCGCCGCACACTGGCCGTGGTGATCCGGTGCACGCTCGCCCCGCCTGCCGACTCCGGTTCGGCGATCAGCTCCAGTTCGGCGGCGAGCGCCGGCTCCGGAGGCCCGGGTACCACCACGGTCAGGTCGGCCTGGACGAGGAAGTGGTCCACCGGGGCGGGCAGCAGCGTGTCCAGCACCCGGACCGCACTGCCGCCGTCCTCGGCGTCGGCCCGGAGACCCAGCGGGTCGTCCGTCGCGCCTTCCTCGCCCGCCGTCGCCTCGGCCAGCAGCAGCCGCCCGTACGAGGTGAGCGCACCCAGCCCGGTCACTCCCAGCGTGGCCGCCTCGGCCAGCACCTCCCGGTGTGCGTTCTCCCGGCCACGGCTGCGGCGCGGCGCTCGCCAGTCCAGCAGCGCCAGCACCTCGTCGACGCTGGGGGCGCTGGCCGGTTCCAGATCCGCGAGTACGCCGAGCACCGCCTGCCGGGCGGCGGGTGCACCGGCCCGTTCCGCCTCCGCCGACAGCACGGTGATCGGGCGGTCCCGGTCGTCCCGCTGGCCGACCAGTCCGACCTGTCGGGTCATGGTCAGCCAGGCCCGGGCCAACTGCTCCCAGCGCTGGGCCAGTGACCCGGCCCGCCACACCTCGTACCCGGCGGTGGGCAGCACCTGCTGGTCGGCACCGTAACGCCCGGCGACGCCGGGCAACTCCAGCTCACCGGCCAGCCCGGCCGCGTACGCCACCTCCAGCAGCAGCGCGGCGGTCGGCTCGTCCAGCCCGGTGGCCCGCACCAGCCGGCGCAGGTCCCGCACGCCGATCCCGCCGGAGCGCAGCACCAGCGCTGGTTCGGCGGCCAACTGCTCCAGCAGCGCCTCGGTGTGACGTACCACCTCCATGGTCTGCCCGGCTCCGGCGGAGTCGGCTGCCTTCGGCTCGCGCACAGTGGCCGTGACCTGGGGTGGGCTGCTGCGCAGCGGCCCCAGCGGCCCGGTCTCCCGGCGCAGCAGCAGCCCGACCTCCCGGGGCAGCTCGACCATCCCGTTGGTGCCGTTCTTACCGCCGGAGACCCGCACCAGCAGCCGATGGTCGACCAGCCAGCGCACCGGCGACCCGGTCGGTGCCCCGCCGTTGGTGTCGTCCGGCGGCAGGTCGTCGTCCGCGCCGATCGCCGGTGCCTGCAACGCGCCGGGCGGCACGCTGCCGACCGGCGGACCGGCGGCCAGCCGGTCCAGGATCGCCCGGGCCGACGGTGGCGCGGACAGCAGCGTCCGCCGCAGCTTCGCCGGGTCCGCGCAGAGCGCCGCCGTGCGCGCGTCCAGCTCCGTCGCCGGTCGGCCGAGGCCCGCGGGGTACGGCGAGATCTCGTCGATGCCACCGACGAGTCGCAGGGCGTTGTCCGGGCCGTACAGCAGGAACCGGGCGCGTAGCCGGTCGACGGCGGCCCGGATGGTGGTGGGCGCGGGCGGGTTGGGCCCGGCGGTGGCCAGGGCGAGCACCCCGTCGACCGAGGTGGTGCCGTCGGCCGGGTCACGGGTCAACCGGGCGGCGTCCAGGATCTGGAGCGTGAACTGGTCCAGCCCGTCGAGGGCGCGCGACACCGAGACGCGGGACTGTGCCCGGATGGCGAGGGCGGCCACGTCGGCGGGGACCGGCACGACGAGGTCGGGCCGCAGCTGGAGGAGCGCGGCGAGGGACTCGTCGGACAGCGACCGCAGGTGGTCGGCGAGTGAGGTGCTCATCGTCGTTCCACGCTAGCCCGGTGGGGGCCACTCTCGCCCATCGGACGTCCCGGCCGCTCCGGCTGGCCGGGTAGCTTTCCCACATGTCCTCGCTGACCGTCGGATTCGACCTTGACATGACGCTCGTCGACTCGCGCCCCGGTATCGCCGCTACCTACCGCGCCCTGACCGAGCGGACCGGCGTACCCGTCGACGCCGACGCCGCCGTGTCCCGGCTCGGCCCGCCGCTGCGTACCGAGATCGCCCGGTGGTTCCCGCCGGAGCAGGTCGAGGAGGCGGTGTCGGTCTACCGCGAGTTGTACCCGGCGTACGCGATCACGCCGACCGTGCCGTTGCCCGGTGCGGAGGCGGCGCTCGCCGCGGTCCGCGAGCGGGGCGGCCGGGTGCTGGTGGTCACCTCGAAGATCGGTAGGTTGGCGCGGCTGCATCTGGACCATCTGGGGCTGGTCGTGGACGAGTTGGCCGGTGACCTGTTCGCCGAGGAGAAGGCGACCGCGTTGCGGGCACACGGGGCGACCCACTACGTCGGCGACCATGTGGCGGACATGGTGGCCGCCGAGGCGGCCGGGGTGCCCGGAATCGCGGTGGCCACGGGCCCATGTTCGGCGGATGAACTGCGCTCCGCCGGGGCGGCGGTGGTGCTGGCGGATCTCACCGGATTCCCAGCGGCGCTCGACGGGATGATCCGGCTAGCCTTGAGGTAGTAGACGGTTCAAGCGAAGCAGAGGTTCTCAGGTGCCTACGGGTCGAGTGAAGTGGTACGACGCGGCCAAGGGATACGGGTTCGTCACCAGTGACGAGGGTGGCGACGTGTTCCTGCCGAAGGGCGCGCTACCGGTGGGGGTCACCGATCTCAAGGGCGGCCAACGGGTCGACTTCAGCGTGGTGGACAGCCGGCGAGGCGCGCAGGCGATGGGGGTGAAGCTCCTGGATGCGCCGCCGTCCGTGGCGGAGCTGCGCCGCCGTCCCGCCGAGGAGCTGCACGGCCTGGTGGAAGACATGATCAAGGTGCTGGAGGCGAAGGTTCAGCCCGACCTGCGTCGGGGTCGCTTCCCGGACCGCCGGACCGCGCAGAAGATCGCTCAGCTGGTCCACGCGGTCGCCCGCGAGCTGGAGGTCTGAGGCACGAGCCCGGCGTCGGCGGCCCGGCCGAGCAGCGCCTCGACGGCAGCGAGACCCGCGTCACCCAGGTCCGCGGTGAACTCGTTGACGTAGAGACCGATGTGCCGGTCCACCACGTCGGGCTCCATCTCCTGGGCGTGCTCCAGCACGTACGCCCGGCTGGCCGCCGGGTCGGCCCAGGCCCGCTGGACGGAGTCCCGGATCCAATCGGCGGCCTGGTGCGGGTCGACCACGCCCCGACGGGCCAGGATGGCACCGAGCGGGATCGGCAGGCCGGTGTCGGACTCCCACCACTCGCCCAGGTCGACCAGGGCGGTGAGACCGTGCCGTGGGTAGGTGAACCGGGCCTCGTGGATCACCAGGCCGGCGTCGTACCGCCCAGCGGCGACGCCCGGCATGATCTCGTGAAACGGGACCACCTCGATGCGGCGCGGTGTCCGTCCGGCCGCCCACAGCCGGAACAGCAGGTAGGCCGTGGTCCGGTCGCCGGGGACCGCCACGGTGGCGTCGGTGAGGTCGGCCCGGTCCGGCGCGCCGCCGTGACCGGCCCGGGTGAGTACCAACGGGCCGCACCCCCGACCCAAGGCGCCCCCGCAGGGCAGCAGGTGGTATTTCTCCAGCAGCCACGGCAGCGCCGCGTAGCTGACCTTCACCAGGTCGAAAGCGCCACGCTCGGCGGCCGTGTTGGTGACGTCGACGTCGGCGTACGTCACCTCGACTGGCGGTGCGCCGGGCACCTGTCCGTGCACCAGGGCGTGGAAGGCGAACGTGTCGTTGGGGCAGGGCGAGATCGCCAGCGAGAGCGCCACCCCCCCACCGTAGCCCGGCCCACCTGACCCGCCCCCAGCACGCCACCCCCCACCCCATCCAAGATCCGGACAACTTCCCGGATGTTGCTGCCTCAGCTCGGCCTGAGCCAGCAACATCGCCGAAGTTGCGCGGATCTTGGATGGGTCGGCGGGTCAGCGTAGGGCGACGGCGGCGGCGGTGAGGGCGGTGAGGGCGTCGCGCAACCGCCAGGCCGCGCGGTCGCGGGGGCCGATCGGGTTCGAGACGGTGCGCAGCTCGACGAAGGGCACTCCGGCCTGGCTGGCGGCGACCGCGACGCCGTATCCCTCCATGGCCTCGGCCACCGCGTCGGGGTAGCGCCGGACCAGTTCGTCGGTGCCGGCGGTGGTGCCGGTGACGGTGCTGACCGTCAGCACCGGCCCCACGGTCGCGGTCGGCAGCGCCGTGCGCAGGGCGTCCAGCAACGCCGGGTCGGCGTCGAGGGCCGGACCGCCGCCGAGTAGCTCAGCCGGCATACCGAGTTCGTCGATCGGAATGAAGCCCTCGGGTGACTCCGCGCCCAGGTCGGCGGCGACGGCCCGGGTGCCGATCACGGTGTCGCCGACGGCGACCCGATCGGTGAAGCCACCGGCGACCCCCGCACTGACCACTGCCCGGTACGGGCGGCCGGCCAACTCGGCGAGCGCCAGCAAACGGGCGGTCGCCGCACCGGCGACCGCCGGGCCGACCCCCACCGGCAGCACCGCGACGGCCGGGTCGGCGAGCCCGGCCTGGATCGCCTCCGCCTCGGCCGGTACCGCGGTCACCACGAGCAGACCGCTCACGACAGTGGGCCCGGTGAACTGCGCCGCGTCTCGTCTTCGCCGCCAGCGGAACCGGTGACCGTCGAGGAGGGGCGGTAGATGTGGAAGCCGGGCGGTGCCATCTCCGATTCCTCAGGGTCCCGGCCACCCTGGACGGGGGCCGGCGACATGGGGGTGGCCTCGGCGACGTGGTCCTCGTCGGCCGCTTCCTCCTCGGCCTGTTTCTCGGCGTGCAACTCGTCGTCGGTCAGCGGCCGTCCACGCAGCCGCTCGGCGCGCAGTCGCCGAGCCATCACCAGGCCGCGAGCGGCGGCGAGCGCGCCGACGGCAGCGGCGACGGCGATGCCGATCCGGCCGTCGAAGGGTACGAGCCCCAGCCCGCCACCGGCGACGAAGGCGAGCATCAGCACGGTCTCGGAGTGGGCGAAGGAGCTGGCCCGAAGGCGTTCCGAGATGCGCTCCTGGATCGAGGCGTCCACGGCCAGCTTGGCGATGCCGCTCATCATGGCCGCCACCACGCAGAGCAGGGCGACCATCGGCAGCGAGAAGTTCACCACGGTGAGTACGGCCACCCCGGCGACGATCACGATGCCGCTGGACTGGAGGGCGGCGGGCCGGTGGATGCGCAGCCGGGTGCCGATCGCGGTGGCGAGGAAGGTGCCGATGGCCAGCGCGCCCCCGACCAGGCCGAGTGCTCCCTCGTCACCGAGGTCCCGGCCGAACACCACGGTGGTCAGGTCACCGGCCTTGATGGTGAAGGCCAGGAACAGCAGCAGGAAGCCGTAGATCGCGCGTAACGTGGCCGCGCCGACCAGCGTCGAGATCACCAGGCGTCCGGCGGGCCGCCCCCGGCCCAGTGGCCGGTCGTCCGTGGCCCGACGCAGCGCTCGCAGGGGTCGCGGCACCCGTTCCGGCGGTTCGGAATCGGCCTTCGGCGGCAGCCGGAGGGAGATCACCATGCCGACCAGGAAGATCACTGACGCGACCCGCAACGGCCACTGCGGGCCGAACCAGAACGCAGCCAGCCCGATCGGGGCGACCAGCGCCCCGGCGACCGTGCCATAGACGCTGGCCCGCGCACCGACCTGGGACAGGCCGAGCCCTTCCGGCAGCAGCCGGGGTACGGCGGCGGAACGTGCCACCCCGTACGCCCGGGACAGCGCCAGCACCCCGAAGGCGGCCGGGTACAGCCCGAAGCCGTGGATGTAGTCGGAGATCATCCAGGCCAGGAACGCCCGCCCCAGCATGGTCGTGGCCAACGCGTACCGCCGACCGTGCCGGAAGTGGTCGAGCAGTGGCCCGACCACCGGAGCGAGCATGGCGAAGGGCACCATGGTCACCAGCAGGTAGAGCGCGACCTTGCTCCGTGCCTCGCCGAGCGGCACGTTGAAGAAGATCGTCCCGGCCAGCCCGATGGCGATCAGCGTGTCACCGGCGCAGGAGACCGCGTGCAGGTCGAACAGGCGGACCATGCCGGTCTCGCCGCCCGCGCCCCTGGCCCGGGCCCGAGCGGCACTGCGGGTCACCCATCGACCGCTGGTCAGTGAGCCACGCAGCATCAGCCGGGTGGCGCGGATGCCGGTGCCGACGGTCCGCCCGAGGAGGGACCGCTCAGAGCGGGAGAACAGCGGCATGGCACCCATCCTGAACCATCGGCTCGGGCGATGCTGCGCCACCGGCCGAGAACACCTCTGGGGAGTGCCTCACAGGCGGCCCACCCGATGGGGAACAATGGTCGGGTGACCAGGCCCGTCTCCGCTCGTGCCGCTCGCCTTGACCAGGTCTGCGCCGCCGCCGTCGAGGTGGCCCGCGCCGGCATCACCGAGGTGGGCCCCGACGACGTCGGCGATCACCTCCAGGCCGTGGCCGAGGGTGACCGTCTCGTCACCCACTACTTCGAGTGCCGGCTGGCCGGTTACCGCGGTTGGCGGTGGGCGGTCACCGTGACCCGGGTGCCGCGCAGCCGGACGGTGACGATCTGCGAGACCGTCCTGCTACCCGGGCCGGACGCGTTGCTCGCCCCGGGCTGGCTGCCCTGGCAGGAGCGGTTGAAGCCCGGTGACCTGGGCCCCGGCGATCTGCTGCCGACCCCGTCGGACGACGAGCGCCTGCAACCCGGCTACCTGCTCTCCGACGACCCGGCGGTCGAGGAGACCGCCTGGGAGTTGGGGCTGGGTCGGACCCGGGTCATGTCGCGGGAGGGGCGGATCGAGACGGCTCAGCGCTGGTACGACGGCGATCACGGCCCCTCGGCGCCGATCTCCACCTCCGCGCCCGCCGCCGCCCGCTGCGGCACCTGCGGTTTCTACCTGCCGCTCGCCGGCAAGCTGCGGCAGTGCTTCGGCGTCTGCGGCAACTTCTACGCGCCCGACGACGGCCGGGTGGTCAGCGCCGACCACGGCTGCGGCGCCCACTCGGAGACGTTGGTCGAGGTGGACACGGCGGTCGACGAGATGCCCACCGTCTACGACGACAGCGCGGTGGAGCCGGTGCCGGTCAGCCGGGCGCCCGGGTCCGTCGAAGACGGCGAGCCGGCGGAGCCGTACGGCCACTCCTGATCGTGGGGCCGTTGCCGCCGGTTCAGGCGGTGCCGCGACGGCGGCGGCGATTGGCGTCGTGCCGCATCATGACCGCCAAACCGGGGAAACCCCACAGGAATCCGGCCAGGCAGACCCAGAGCCAGTTCTCGTGACCGTGGGCGACCAGCCATTCGCGGAAGATCAGCAACACCAGCCCGGTGACGGCCCAGATCGCCATCCCGGCGAGGGCGAACGGCACCATCGGCGGGTCGAGCGGCTCGGGGCGGGGTGGTGGGGCGGACACCTGACCAGGGTACGTGACCCCGTTTCCTGCCAGGCCGGCCATCTGCGACGATGCGCGCGACAACCCGATGATTCGCTGTGAGGTTCCTGATGGCAGTAGCGCCGCCCGATAACGGCACGCCACCCGGCTCCGGTCAGCCACGCAACGGCTTCGACCGATACTTCGAGATCACAGCCCGCGGCTCCACGCTCACCCGCGAGCTACGCGGTGGCCTGGCCACCTTCTTCACGATGGCGTACATCGTGGTGCTCAATCCGCTCATCCTCGGCGGCGCCGTCGACGGAGACGGCAACACCCTGCCGATTCCCGCGATCGCGGCGGCCACCGCTCTGGTCGCGGGTCTGATGACCATCCTGATGGGCGTGGTCGGCCGGTTCCCCTTGGCGGTCGCTGCTGGCCTCGGCGTCAACGCTCTGGTGGCGTACGAGATCGCCCCCGAGATGACCTGGGCCGACGCGATGGGCCTGGTGGTGATCGAAGGTCTGATCATCGCGGTGCTGGTGCTGACCGGGCTGCGTACCGCCGTGTTCCGCTCGGTGCCCACCCAGCTGAAGACGGCGATCGGGGTCGGCATCGGCCTGTTCCTCACCATCATCGGTCTGGTGGACGCCGGGTTCGTCCGGCGGATCCCGGACGAGGCGAACACCACCGTCCCGGTCGGCCTCGGCATCGGCGGCAAGCTGGTCAGCTGGCCGATGCTGGTCTTCGTGGTGGGCCTGCTGGTGACCCTGGTGCTGGTGGTACGCCGGGTGAAGGGCGCGATCCTGGTCGGCATCCTCGCCTCCACGGCGCTGGCCATGGTGGTGGAGGCGGTGGGCAACATCGGCCCGTCCTTCGTCGACGGTGCGCCGAACCCGAAGGGCTGGTCGCTGAACGTCCCGACGCTGCCGAGCAACCCGGTCGACGTGCCTGACCTGTCCCTGCTCGGGCAGTTCAACGTGCTGGGCTCGTGGGAGCGGGCCAGTTGGCTGGTCGTGCTGATGTTCATCTTCACCCTGCTCATCACCGACTTCTTCGACACGATGGGCACGATGGTCGCCGTCGGTCAGGAGGGCGGCATGCTCGACGAGGAGGGCACCCCGCCGCGCACCAAGGAGATCCTGCTGGTCGACTCGATCGCGGCGGCCAGTGGTGGTGCGGCCAGCGTCTCCAGCAACACGTCGTACATCGAGAGTGCCGCCGGTGTCGCGGAGGGCGCCCGGACCGGGGTGGCCAACCTGGTCACCGGCGTGCTCTTCCTGCTGGCCATGTTCCTGGCGCCGTTGGTGGTGGTCGTACCGTTCGAGGCGGCGTCCGTGGCGCTGGTGGTGGTCGGCTTCCTGATGATGACGGCGGTGCGGACCATCGACTGGTCCGACTACGAGATCGCCATCCCGGCCTTCCTCACCATCGTGTTGATGCCGTTCACCTACTCGATCTCCAACGGGATCGGAGCCGGCCTGATCGTGTACGTGGTGGTCAAGCTGGCCAAGGGCAAGTCGCGGGAGGTTCACCCGCTGCTGTACGCGGTGGCGGCGCTGTTCGTGGTGTACTTCCTTCGCGGTCCGATCGAGGCGCTGCTCTTCTGACTTGTCACCGGGCCGGGCGCGTGTGATCCACGGAACGCAGATCGGCGCGCCCGGCCCGGAGCAGGGGAAACGTCAGGGTGAGCATGCTCATATCAGCTGCGGTTCGGTCAGCTACTTAGTTAGGCTAACTATCGTGACGGAGCGGACGGTGACGGCTCAGAGCATGCCACCGGCGCAGCTGGCCCTTCAGCTGCGTGATGCGATCACCCGGTTGAACCGGCGGGTTCGACAGGCCCGACCGGTTGGTGACCTCACGGTCACCCAACTGTCCGCGCTCACCAGCCTTCGGCTGGCGGGCGCGCTCACGCCGCGGGAACTCGCCGACGTCGAACGGGTCCAGCCACCGACGATGACGAAGATCGTCGCGAAGCTGGAGGAGCGTGGCCTCGTGCAACGCACTCCACACCCGACCGACGGTCGGCAGGTCATCCTCGCGACGACCGAGGGAGGACGGGCCGTGCTCGACCAGTTCGAGCGGGTCCGGGACGAGTGGCTGGCCCGCAGGCTGGCCGAGTTGAGCGACACAGACCGGAAGACGCTGCACCAAGCTGCGGAGATCCTGCAGAGAATCTCCCACGCCTGACGCCGCGCACACATGGTGTGCGCCCCGCGCCGTGCCGTCCGTCGTTGACGACGCGTACGACCGCGAGGAGGCGCACCAAGAGTGCAGGCAAGGCTGAGCACGATGTTCCAGTCGTTACAGGTCCGCAACTACCGGCTTTTCGCATTCGGGCAACTGGTCAAGTTGATCGGTGTCTGGATGATGTTCATCGCCCAGGACTGGCTGGTCCTCGAGCTTTCCGGTGACTCGGCGACCGCGCTCGGCGTGGTCGTCGCGCTCCAGTTCACCCCGGTGCTGCTGCTCACGCTGCTCTCCGGCCGGCTCGCCGACCGGTACGACAAGCGGATGCTCCTGTTCATCGCCAACGCGTTCTGGACCGTGCTGTCGCTGGCGATGAGCGTGCTGGTGCTCACCGGCCTGGTTCAGCTCTGGCACGTCTTCGTCTTCGCCGCGCTGCTCGGTGTGGCCAACGCGGTGGAGACCCCGGTGCGGCAGGCGTTCGTCTCCGAACTGGTCGGCATGTCGCTGCTGCCCAACGCGCTCTCGCTCAACGCGGCCGTGTTCAACTCGGCCCGGATCGTCGGTCCGGCCGTGGCGGGTCTGGCCATCGCCGTCTTCGACGTCGGGCCGGTCTTCCTGTTCACCGCGCTCAGCTCGATCGCACCGCTGGTCACGGTGATCCGGATGCGTCCGGCCGAACTGCATCGGGATCCGCTGCCATCACGGGACGAACGGGCCGCCGCGACCGTGCTCGACGGGCTGCGCTACGTCGGTCGCCGCCCCGACCTCCTGCTGCCGATGGTGGTGATGTCGGTGATCGGGATGTCGTTGTTCAACTTCCAGTTGACGCTCGCGGCCCTGGCGAAGACTGTTTTCAACACCGGAGCGGCGTCGTTCGGCCTGTTCAGCACCACGCTGGCGGTCGGCGCGCTGATCGGTGCGCTGGCCGGGACCGGACGGCGTAGCCGACCCTCGGTCTGGTTGGTGCTGGGTGCCGCGATCGGCTGCGCCACCTTCGGCACGCTCGTCGGGCTCGCCCCGGCGTACTGGATGGTGGTCGCCCTGCTGCCGCTGACCGGCTTCTTCATGGTCTACTTCGCCCAGGCCGCGAACCAGCGGGTGCAGCTCGGCACCGACGCCGCGTTCCGGGGCCGGGTGATGGCCCTGTGGGTGCTGGTCTTCCTGGGTACCAATCCGGTCGGCGCACCGATCATCGGCTGGGTCGCGGAGACCTTCGGCGCCGGCGCCAGCATCTGGGCCGGTGGCCTGCTCTCGCTGACCACCGCACTGCTCGCGTTGGCCTGGCAACTGCGCCGGGCCGGAGCCCGGCTGCGGTTCCAGGTCCTTCCGCTGCCCCGCTTCTACGTCACCGAGGTGTGAGCCGGGCGCGGCCGGATACGAAAACTCGGTGACGTTACGCTGCGCATCGGCATAGCTTCAACGGGTGGAGGTCCTACGCGTACTGCTGCTGGCTCTGGCGCTCGTCGCCGTGGTCTTCGTGCCGGTGCTGATCGCGCTGGCCATCGGCATCGACGGGGTCGTCGACCGACTGACCGGCGGGCGCCGAAGACAGCGTCAGGAGCGGCGTCTGATCGCCCGGCTGGACGAGGCCGCCGACGCGGAGGCGATCGCCGGGCGAATCGACCTCGAGGCGTTCGACCGCACCGACCGGCGACCACTGGAGCAGATCGCCGCCGACCTGCGGTGTCTGCGTCGGGACCGGGTCGGTGGCAGCCGATCAGTCCTGTGGCACAGCGAGGTACTCGACGCGTACGACCACCGGCTCAGCCTGGCCTGCCGGGCCTTGGGCATCAGCGAACATCTCGCCGAGTTGACCGGCCTCGACCGACAGATCGAACGGGTGCGGATCGAGGCCGAGTTGGACGCGGCCGGGCTACGGCTGCCGGTCAACCGCCCCGAGCAGCCCGAACGGAACCGCTGACTGTCATCCTGTGACAGGTGCGACTCTTCACCGCGATCTACCCGCCGGCCGAGGCCATCGCGCACCTGACCGCGCGGGTGGCCGGGTTACGCCTGGCGGCGGCCTCGGCGGCCGGCACCAACGTACGGCTGGCCGATCCGACCCATGCCCACCTCACGCTCGCCTTCCTCGGTGAGGTCGATCCGGCGCGGCTGAGCGACGTACGGCAGGCCCTCGGGCTCGCTGCCGACGGTGCGCGTGCCGTGGTGGCGGCGGGACAGGGCGGCCCACCCGTCCTGCGGCTGGGCGGCGGCGGCCGGTTCGGCTGGGGCCGTGGCACCGTGCTCTGGGTCGACGTACGCGGCGACGTCTCCGGCCTGGTGGCGCTGGCTGATGTCGTACGCGCCGCACTGGCCACGGCCCGGGTGCCGTACGACGACAAGCCCTTCCGCCCGCACCTGACCATCGCCCGCCCCGGTGACCGGATGACGCACGACGACATCGAGGCGGACCTGGCGGCACTCGACAGCTACCTCGGGCCGCCCTGGCCAGCAACGGAACTGGTGCTGGCGCAGAGCCGACCCGGATCCCCGTCGCGTTACCACCGGCTCGCCGCCTGGCCGCTTGGAAGGCCGACGGCTGGCCGTGGCGGCCACGGGTCAGGATGACTCGCGCGCCGCCGGGCCGCTGCCGAAGAGGACGTCGTCCCAGCTGGGGAGCCGCTTGCGCGGCTTGCCGCCGGCCTCGCTGGACTCGGTGGCACCACCGGTCGGCGCGTTCGTCCGGCGGGGCCGCAGCACCGCCAGCGAGGGCACGGCCGGAACCTCCTTGGGCGCGTCCGCGTCGTCGTCGAAGGCCGAACCCTGGCCGCCCCCGAGCAGCGCCGCAGCACCCCCGGACACCGCCCGCTGACGCTGCGACTCCGAACCACCCGCGAGCGCGGCCGGCGAGCGCGATTCGAGACCACGGCCCGAGGTCGAACCCAGCGGCCGGTCGAGGGAGGCGAGCAGGGCGTCACGACCGGCCCGGATCGGGTCACGACCCGAGCGCCCCGGCTCGGCGGGCGACGGCAGCCCGTGCCCACCCCGGCTTGGCTCGCCACGCGACGGGCCGGGCAGGGCGTGGCCGCCCCGCTCCGGTGCTGGTTCCTGACCGAGGATCGGTGTCGGACGCTCGGCGCATAGGTATTGCGCCATGTCGTCGTGCGGGGTGACCGTCTGCCGGGTCTTGTCCAGATCCCAGGCCGCCTGGGCGGTGGCCTTGCCAGACGGCCAGGTGGCGACGATCCGCCAGGTGCCGTCGTCGCGACGCCACGCGTCCCAGGAGATCTTCTCGGTGTCGATCCCGTGCTGCGCGAGCCGACCGTTCACCACCTCGGCCAGCGGCGTCGGCTTCTCGGCACCCTTGAGCCGGGTCCGCCGCGCGTGCTGGGCGAGCATGGCACGCTCCTGGAGCACCGGCCCGGCGTAGCGGAGCACCCGGTCGACCGGGACACCGGCGATCCGGGCGACGTCCTCAGCGGACTCGCCGGAGCGGATTCGGGCCTGGATGTCCCGAGGAGACAGGGAGGGCACCGGGTCGGCGGTGGCTGCTGCCACCGCGAGCGTGGGCGTGCCCGGCTCGGCTTGCAGCGCTCCGGCGACCCGCTCGTCCAACGGCAGGGCGAGCAGTCGCCCAACCTCGTCGGCGAGCACCAGGGCCTGGCCGTCCTCGGAGAGGGCGACGAAGCGTACTGGGCGCATCGCGTTGCCTCCGTCCCGCTTCGCTGGCCGTACGCCACGAGCCGACCACCCGGGGCGTTGCGCTCCACGGTACGCCCATCCGTCCCCGGGTGGGAGACGCCACGCCCGGGTAAGCGGCAGATCCGCTGCTCCGCCGCTGTTCGGCGGGTCAGCTGTCGACGGCGGACAGTGGTGTGGCGCACAGGCCGACGTGCTTCGGCGTCGCCCCGGTCCCCGGGGTACCGGAGGTCCATCCCCGACGCTCGTCCGGCCGGGCCCGGCACCCGATCGGGATGCCGGACCCGGGCCGCGACGACTGTCGGCGGTACTACAGCCGCTCGACGACGTAGTCGATGGACGCGGTCAGCGCCTCGACGTCGGCCGGCTCCACGGCCGGGAAGAGCGCGACCCGCAGCTGGTTGCGGCCCAGCTTGCGGTACGGCTCGGTGTCGACGATGCCGTTGGCGCGCAGCGCCTTGGCGATCGCGGTGGCGTCCACCCCGTCGGCGAAGTCGATGGTGGCGACCACGTTGGAGCGCAGCGCCGGGTCGGTGACGAACGGCGTGGCGACGGCGGAGCGCTCGGCCCAGCCGTAGATGATCGCGGCACTCTCGGCGGTGCGCTTGGCCGCCCAGGCCAGACCGCCCTGGGAGTTCATCCAGTCGGTCTGCTCGGCGGCGAGGAAGATGGTCGCCAGCGCCGGTGTGTTGTACGTCTGCTCCAGCCGCGAGTTGTCGATCGCGGTGACCAGGTCGAGGAACGCCGGAATGTACCGCCCCGAGCCCTTGATCTCGGCGGCCCGCTCCAGCGCGGCGGGCGACATCAGGGCCAGCCAGAGCCCGCCGTCGGAGCCGAAGCACTTCTGCGGAGCGAAGTAGTACACGTCGGTCTCACCGACGTTGACCTCAAGGCCACCGGCACCGGAGGTGGCGTCGACCAGCAGCAGCGAGCCGGGGTCGGCACCGGCCACCCGCTCGATCGGCACCGCCACACCGGTCGAGGTCTCGTTGTGCGGGGTGGCGTAGACGTCCACGCCGGCCTCGGCGACCAGGGTCGGTGCGCTGCCCGCGTCGGACTTGCGGATCGTCGGCTCGCCCAGGAAGGGAGCATCCTTGACGGCCTTGGCGAACTTCGCGCCGAACTCGCCGAAGCTGGCGAACTGGGCCCGGTCGCGGATCAGGCCGAACGTGGCGACCTCCCAGAAGGCGGTGGTGCCACCGTTGCCGATGACCACCTCGTAGCCCTCGGGGAGGGAGAAGAACTCAGCGATGCCCGAGCGCAGCCGGGCCACCTGGTCGCGGACGGTCTTCTGCCGGTGCGAGGTGCCCAGGTAGCTGGTGGCCACCTCGGCGAGCGCGGAGACCGCCGCCGGACGGACCTTGGACGGCCCGCAGCCGAATCGGCCGTCGGCGGGCTTGATCTCGTCGGGAATCCGGATGGTCGGTGCGTCAGCCACGGTGTTCAAGATCCTTCCGCATGGTCGGTGCCCGGGTGAGCAGAATTGGCGTGGACCGATGGCGGGCGCGTGCGTGATCGCACGGCGTTGCCGGGTCAAAGCCCGTCCGGCAGCGCTGCCGGATTTCATCCTCGCACCAGTCACGGCCGGTCCGGGTGCTGGTCCCACCCTGAACCCTGAGGCGTCCGCCACAGCCCGTGGCGTCGCCCACATCCGCCGCCACCCGTTACCCGCCCGCCGCCCCGGCAGCCGGCTCGGGTCGGCGGGTGGATGTAAGGAAGGGCACCTTCCTATACCGCAGGCGTTATAAAGGTGCCCTTCCTTACACCTCAGGCGTCGTGCGGGACGGCGTCCCAGCCGTCGACCTCGTGCGGCTTGCGGGTGCCCGGACCCACGTAGCGGGCCGAGGGGCGTACCAGCCGCTGGAGCTTCTTCTGCTCCAGGATGTGGGCGCTCCAGCCGCCCATCCGGGCACAGGTGAACATGGAGGTGAACATGTGCGCCGGCACCTCGGCGAAGTCGAGCACCACGGCCGACCAGAACTCGACGTTGGTGGCGAGCACCCGGTCCGGCCGGCGGGCCTGCAACTCGGCGAGGGCGGCCCGCTCCAGGGCCTCGGCGACCTCGAAGCGCGGGGCACCGAGTTCCTTGGCGGTGCGACGGAGCACCCGGGCGCGCGGGTCCTCGGCCCGGTAGACCCGGTGGCCGAAGCCCATCAGCCGCTCACCCCGGTCGAGGACCCCCCGGACGTATCCCTCCGCGTCACCGCTGCGCTCGACCGCCTCCAGCATGCTCAGCACCCGCGACGGAGCGCCGCCGTGCAGGGGGCCGGAGAGCGCGCCGATGCCCGAGGAGATGCAGGCGGCGGCGTCCGCGCCGGTGGAGGCGACGATCCGGGCGGTGAAGGTGGAGGCGTTCAGGCCGTGCTCGGCGGCCGAGATGAAGTACGCGTCGACAGCCTTGACATGCCGGGGGTCGGGCTCACCGCGCCACCGCTTCATGAAGCGCTCGACGATCGTCTCCGCCTTGTCGATCTCCTTCTGCGGCACCGCCGGCAGCCCGAGGCCGCGAGCGGACTGGGCGACGAAGGAGAGCGCCGTCACCGACACCCGGGCGAGGTCCTCGCGGGCCTGCTCGTCGGAGATGTCCAGCATCTGCTGTAGGCCCCAGTACGGGGCGAGCATGGCGACGGCGGACTGCACGTCGACCCGGATGTCGCCGGAGTGCACCGGCACCGGGAACGGCTCGGCTGGGGGCAGGCCCGGGCCGAAGCGGCCGTCCACCAGCAACGCCCAGACATTGCCGAAGGAGACCTGGCCGATCAGGTCCTCGATGTCGACCCCGCGATACCGCAGCGCACCGCCCTCGCGGTCGGGCTCGGCGATCTCGGTTTCGAAGGCTACGACGCCCTCAAGTCCGGGTTTGAAGTCGGCCATCTCACTACTCCTGGTGTGTGGTCGGTGCGCCCGCCCGGGCTCGGTGTCCCGGCCCCGGCCGGGTGAGCGCCTTAGGCGACCCTCAGGGATGTGTTCGTGACATCTTGCCTGCTGGTGACCGGGTACGCGAGACGCTGTCGATGTGCTGCTGGCGACATCCCGCTTGCCGGGCCCCTCCGTACACCGATAAGACTGGGCCGGACGGGCTGGTCGCCGGGCGCTTATCGGCCCGACGGGACATGAGCGGGGACGTGATGGGGGACACACCGGTACCGGCCGGGATGCGGCACGAGTACGCCGCCGATTCCGGTCTGACGGAGAGCGAACTGGCCGCCGACTGGCACACCCAGTTCGACAGGTGGTTCGCCGACGCGGTCGCCGCCGAGCTGCCCGAGCCGAACGCCATGGTCTTCGGCACCGCCGACGCCGCCGGGCGGCCGAGCGCGCGGACGGTGCTGCTCAAGGGGTACGACCCGGAGGGTTTCGTCCTGTTCACCAACTACGACTCCCGCAAGGGCGTCGAGGTGGCCGCCAACCCGTACGCCAGCCTGCTCTTTCCCTGGTTCCCGATGCAGCGGCAGGTGATCGTCGCCGGCCGGGTGGAACGCGTCGACCGGGCGGAGACGGAGGCGTACTTCGCCAGCCGCCCACGTGGCTCGCAGCTCGGGGCCTGGGCCAGCGCCCAGTCCTCGGTGCTGCCGGACCGGGCCGCCCTCGACGGCGCGTACCGGGCCGCCGCGGAGCGGTTCGCCGAGGTCGACCCGATCCCCGCGCCGCCGCACTGGGGCGGGCTTCGGGTACGCCCCGACTCGGTCGAGTTCTGGCAGGGCCGGGCGAGTCGGCTGCACGACCGGCTGCGGTTCCGCCGCACCAGCGTGGGCTGGCGTGTGGAGCGGTTGGCTCCGTGACCGTCGACACAGCCAACCGGCAGCGCGAGCAGCGCCGCTGGGCGATCGACCTGCGTCCGCTGCGGGTGCCGGCGTACCGGCGGATGTGGTTCGGCAACACCGTGGCGATGTTCGGTTTTCAGCTGACCGCAGTCGCCGTCCCGGTGGAGATGTACGCGCTGACCCGGGACTCGCTCTGGGTCGGCCTGCTCGGGGTCGCCGGTTTCGTGCCGTTGCTGGTCTTCGGGCTCTGGGGCGGGGCGGTGGCCGACGCCTGGGACCGGCGGCGGGTGCTGCTCGGCGGCTCGGCGCTGCTCTGGGCGTCGATGCTCGGGCTGCTCGGGCACGCACTGTTCGACATCGGTAGCCCGGTGCTGCTGCTGGCGTTGGTCACCCTCCACTCGATCGCGTTCGCGATCAGCTCACCGGCGCGCAGCGCGATCCTGCCCCGACTGCTGCCGATGGAACTCGTGCCGGCCGGCGCCACCCTCAACTACACGACCTTCACGGGCGCGTCGGTGGTCGGGCCGCTGGCCGCCGGGCTGATCTTCGCGGCCTTCGGGACCGACCGGGGCCTGCCGATCGCGTACGCGATGGACGCGGTGCTCTTCACCGCGCTGGTGGTGGCCACCGTCCGGCTCCCGGCGATGCCGCCCGAGTCGAGTGTCGACGGCGAGGCGCGCCGGGGCGGGCTGCGCGGCGTGGTGGACGGTTTCCGTTACCTCGCCACCACGCCGGTGCTGCTGCTGTCCTTCGCCATCGACCTGATCGCGATGATCCTGGCGATGCCCCGGGCGCTCTTCCCCGAGGTGGCGCAGGAGCGGTTCGGCGGGGACGGGGCGGTGGGTTGGCTGTTCAGCGCCATCGCGATCGGCGCGATGCTCGGTGGGCTCACCTCCGGTTGGATCAGCCGGCTCCGTCGGCAGGGCCTGGTGCTGGTGGTGGCCGTGGTGGGCTGGGGGCTCGCCATCGCGGCGGCGGGACTGGCCCGACAACTGTGGCTCATGGTGCTGCTGCTCGCCGTCGCCGGTGCGGCGGACCTGGTCAGCGCCGTGCTACGGCAGTCGATGTTGCTGATCTACGCACCGGACCGGATGCGGGGTCGACTCCAGGGCGTCAACACCGTCGTGGTGGCCGGTGGTCCGCGCCTGGGCGATCTGCGGGCCGGGGCGATGGCGACCGGGTTCGGCAGCGGGGTGGCCTGGGTCGGTGGCGGTATCGCGGCGGCGCTGCTCGCGGTGTTGCTCGCCGTGGCCTTCCCGGCGCTGGCCCGCTACCGCCCGCCGACCGGGGAGGACAGGTCCGGACCTCAGGACAGCGACGGACCGCGTCCAGCGAAGGACGGCATCGGCGGCTAGGGTCTGGCGACATGGACAGCCGTGATCCGCTTCCCCTGTCGGGAGCGCAGTGGAGTATCTCAGCCGCCGGTCACGAGGCGGTCATCGTCGAGGTGGGTGGCGGGCTCCGCGCCTATCGTCAGGACGGGGTCGAGCATCTCGACGGGTACGCCACCGACGAGATGTGCCCGGGCTCTGCGGGGCAGGTGCTCGCGCCCTGGCCGAACCGGATCCGCGACGGCGTCTACACCTTCAACGGTCAGTCGAGGCAGTTGAACCTGACCGAACCGGAGCGGCACAACGCCATCCACGGCCTGGTGAACTGGGCCTCCTGGCACCTGATCGCGCAGCGACCGGACGAGGTCACGGTCGGCTTGGACCTGCTGCCGCAGCCCGGGTACCCGTGGCCGTTGCGGCTGCGTACCCGGTGGAGTGTGGGCGCCGACGGGCTGCGCGCCGAGCACGAGGTGACCAACATCGGCACCGAGGCGGTGCCCTTCGGCTTCTCCGTCCACCCGTACCTGCAGCTGCCGGGGGTGCCGGTGGAGGACATCGCGCTGCGGGTGCCCGGCCGGACCCGGTTGGTGTTGGACGGTCGGTTGCTGCCGGTCGGCGCGGCGGCCGTGGCCGGCACCGAGTACGACTACACCGAGCCGCGCCGCATCGGTGAAGCGGTGCTGGATCTCGCCTTCGGGCAGGTGATCCGGGACGCCGACGGCGGCTCTTCGGTGACGCTGACCGGGCCGGACACCTCGACCGGGCTGCGGCTCTGGGCCGACGAGCAGTTCGGCTGGTGGCAGGTGTACACCGGTGACACGCTGACCGGCGAGCGGTTCCGCCGCTCGGTGGCGGTGGAGCCGATGACCTGCCCGCCGGACGCGTTCCGGTCCGGCCGGGACCTCATCACCCTGGCCCCGGGCGACACCTGGCGCGGCGAATGGGGCATCCAACCCGGCGTCTGAGTACTCCGGGCCACCGCCCGGGTGGGCAACGGCACCCGGGCGACCGCCCGGGTGGGCAACGGCACCCGGGCGACCGGCCGGGTGGGCAGTGTGGAGGAAGCGGTGGAGTTCGCGGAGGTGGTCCGGCGACGCCGGATGGTGCGCAACTACGACCCGGACCGACCGGTCCCGCCGGAGGTGCTGGAGCGGCTGCTGGACCACGCGGTGCGGGCCCCGTCGGCCGGGTTCTCGCAGGGCTGGGGCTTCCTGGTGCTGGAGTCGCCGGAGGACCGGGAGCTGTTCTGGTCGGCCAGTACCCCCGAGGGCGGCGGCCGGGGGCGGTGGCTCGCCGGGATGCGTCGGGCACCGCTGATCGTGGTGCCGCACGCCAACCGCTCGGTCTACCTTGAGCGGTACGCGGAGCCGGACAAGGGCTGGGCGGACCGGTCCACGGATCGCTGGCCGGTGCCCTACTGGTACGTCGACACCGGCTTCGCCGCGCTGCTGATGATGCTCACCGCAGTGGACGAGGGGCTCGGCTCCTGCTTCTTCGGCATCCCGCCGCAACGGTTGGATTCCTACCGGGCGGCGTTCGGCGTGCCGGAGGCGTACCACCCGATCGGTGCCCTCACTATCGGTTATCGGGCCCCCGACCACCGGTCACCATCGCTGCGTCGGGGTCGCCGTCCGGTGAGTGAGGTTGTCCGGCGAGGGCGGTGGAGCTGACCCGAACCGGTGGTTTCGTCCGGTTGAGAACCGGACGACCGGTGGTGAAACTGGCATCAGGGAGCAGAACGTGGGGTGCGAGGTCCGGCTACGCTGGCACGGTCATCGGCGCCGCAGGTCGCGGCGCTGTGCCGCGACGCGGCCCGGCGTCGTGGTTCGGCCCGGCCAGGGGAGGGGAGCGTGCCGTCGTGATCTTCAGAGCGGTCCGGGACGGGCGTCCCTACCCGGAACACAACCTGACCTTGAAGCAGTGGGCGGAGATTCCGCCCCGGCCACTGCGTCTGGATCAGCTCATCACCACCAAGCGTGAACTCGCGCTGGACAAGCTCCTCGCCGAGGACTCCACCTTCTACGGTGACCTGTTCCCGCACGTCGTGCAGTGGAACGGGGGCCTCTACCTGGAGGACGGTCTGCACCGGGCGTTGCGTGCCGCACTGCAACAGCGCAACCAGATCCACGCTCGGGTGTTCGTGCTCGCCGGGGCTGTCGAGTGACCCAGGTGGACCTGCTCGACCTCGACGCGTCGCTGACCGAGGACGAGCGACAGATCCGCGACGTGGTGCGCCAGGTGGTCGCCGACCTGGTGCGCCCGCAGGTCGCCGGTTGGTACGAGGCCGGTGAGGTGCCGGCCCGGGAACTCGCCCGCGAGTTCGGCAAGCTCGGCCTGCTCGGCATGCACCTCACCGGGTACGGCTGCGCCGGCTCGACGGCTGTCGCGTACGGGCTGGCCTGCCTGGAACTGGAGGCCGGTGACTCCGGTGTCCGGTCACTGGTCTCGGTGCAGGGTTCGCTGGCCATGTACGCGATCTGGCGCTACGGCAGCGAGGAGCAGAAGCAGCGCTGGCTGCCCGCGATGGCCGCCGGTGAGGCGATCGGTTCGTTCGGGCTGACCGAGCCGGATCACGGCTCCGACCCGGCGTCGATGGCCACCCGCGCCCGCCGTGACGGCGGTGACTGGGTGCTCAACGGCAGCAAGATGTGGATCACCAACGCGCCGATCGCCGACGTGGCGGTGATCTGGGCGCGCGCCGACGAGGGCGTGCGGGGTTTCGTCGTACCGATGGACACGCCCGGGGTGACGGCCCGGGAGATCCGCCGGAAGATGTCGCTGCGCGCCTCGCTGACCGGGGAGATCTCCCTCGACGACGTCCGGCTGCCGGCAGCCGCCCAGCTGCCCGACGCGACCGGCTTGAAGGCGCCGCTGAGCTGCCTGACCGAGGCCCGGCACGGCATCGTCTGGGGTGCCCTCGGCGCGGCCCGCGACTGCCTGGAGACCGCCCTGACGTACGCGACGACCCGCACCCAGTTCGGTCGGCCGCTGGCCGGTTTCCAGCTCACCCAGGCCAAGCTCGCCGACATGGCGGTCGAGTGGAACAAGGGTTACCTGCTGGCGCTCCAGTTGGGTCGGTTGGCCGACGCCGGGAAACTGCGCCCCGACCAGGTCAGCGTCGGCAAGCTGAACAACGTACGGGAGGCGCTGGCCATCGCCCGGCAGTGCCGGACCATCCTCGGCGCGAACGGGGTCTCCGGGGACTACCCGGTGATGCGGCACGCCAACAACCTGGAGAGTGTGCTGACCTACGAGGGCACCTCGGAGATCCATCAGCTGGTGATCGGGCAGCGGCTCACCGGAGTCTCGGCGTTCACCTGAACCCTGTCCCACTTCACCTGACGGGCTCGGCGAGCGACTGTCGCACGTTGGGCTTACCGTCATCAACAGAAACCGCGTCTGACGAGGACGGTGAGGGCGATGGCACGCGACGGCGACATCAACGAGCCCACCAGCAGGTTGACTGACCACCCGTCGGGCGATGTGCTCACGGACGCCCCGGACGCACCACCGCAGGCCACACCCTCGGGTGGCGGGGCGGCCCGTGCCCTGCTGTGGGTGCTCGGTGCCGCAGCGCTCGCGGTGGTGGTGCTGCTCGGCGTGCAGACCACCGGGATCCTGCCCGAGTTCCGTAACCCGTTCACCAAGGAGCAGACCGACCGTTCGCAGCCCGCGCTGCTTGAGTCGATGCAGGACCTCAGCCGCTACGTGGCCGCCGAGGGCAACTTCCAGGTCGTGGTCGACCTACAGAACGATCGACGTCACGTGCCGGACTGGCTGCTCAACCAGCGGACCTTGTTCGTCGGGTCGGGCAGCGTCGAGGCGTACGTCGACTTCGGCACCCTCACCGAGGGGGCGATCGTGCAGTCGGCCGACGGGAAGTCGGTCGAGATCACGCTGCCGTCGCCGCAACTGGCCAAGACCAACCTCGACCTGGACAAGAGCTACGTCTTCGCGGAGGAGCGCGGCCTGCTCAACCGCGTCGGTGATCTGATCGGTGGTGACCCGAACCGGCAGCAGGAGGTCTACCGGTTGGCCGAGGACCGGATCACCGCCGCCGCCCGGGACAGCGGCCTGAACGCCCGAGCCGAGGAGAACACTCGCAAGATGCTGGAGGGGTTGCTCCGCTCGCTCGGCTTCGAGCAGGTCAGCGTCAGCTACACGGCTCCCTGACCGACCGGTCCCCGCCGCCGGGTGGGCAGGTCCGGTCGGCGGCGGGTGACTCAGCGTCCGGCGACGAGGTAGCGGTCCTCGTTGGGCATGATGATCCAGAGCGCCAGGTAGATGACCACCTGGGTGCCGGGCAGCAGCAGCGACAGCAGGAACAGCAGCCGGACCAACCCGGCCGATGTCCCGAACCGCTGCGCCAGACCGGCACAGACCCCGGCGAACATGCGCCCCTCGCGGGGGCGGACCAGTTTGCGACTCATTCGTGTCACTTCCCCTCTGCGGCGATCCGCCGCTGCTGAGATCAACGCTAGGAATGAATGGCCGTCCTGCCCTCGGTCCCGAGGAGGACGGTGACACCGCTGACCCGTAGGTGCTTACCCGCCCGGGGGCGACGCCTACCGTCGATGAGCCGCTCGTGTGCTGGGCGAACCGGTGCCGTCCTCGTCCGGGCGCTGTCGGCTCGGTCGTGCCCGCACGCAGGTCACGGCCCCACTCCGGGTAGTAGGCTCGCCGGTCGGACGCCCTCACCCGGGCGCGCCACCAGGGCTGGACCGTACCGGGGCCGGCCACGACCGGGTCGACTCCACGACCGGAGCCGACCCATGACCGGCCGTCGACCGGTGACACCGGCGACGGCGAGAAGGCACTGTCATGATCAGCGTGTTCGACCTGTTCAGCGTGGGTATCGGGCCATCCAGCTCGCACACGGTGGGGCCGATGCGGGCGGCGCGTACCTTCGTGGCCGGGCTCAAGGCCGACGGGCTGCTCGCGGACACCACCCGGGTACGGGCCGAGCTGTTCGGCTCGCTCGGCGCGACCGGGCACGGGCACGGCAGCGACCGGGCCGTGCTGCTCGGTCTGGCCGGTGAAGCCCCCGAGACGGTCGACACGGACGGCGTCGAGGCCCGGGTGGGCCGGATCCGGGCGGAGCACCGGCTGTCCCTGCTCGACACGCACGAGATCGACTTCGATCCGGAGCGGGACCTGACGCTGCACCGTCGCCGGTCGCTGCCGTACCACCCGAACGGGATGGTCTTCACGGCGTACGACGGGCGTGGGGCCGAGGTGCGTACCCGCAGCTACTACTCCGTCGGCGGCGGGTTCGTGGTGGACGAGGCGGCGGCGGGTGCGGAC
Organism: Micromonospora sp. DT48; assembly: GCF_049844495.1. Classification (NCBI taxonomy): domain Bacteria; kingdom Bacillati; phylum Actinomycetota; class Actinomycetes; order Micromonosporales; family Micromonosporaceae; genus Micromonospora; species Micromonospora sp. DT48. The sequence goes on along the minus strand of NZ_JBNCLE010000006.1, from coordinate 39,784 downwards.
CGGATCAAGCCGGACGACACCCCGGTCCGGCATCCGTTCCTGACCGGTGCGCAACTGCTCGACGTGACCGCCGCGACCGGGCTCTCGATCAGCGAGGTCATGCTCGCCAACGAGATGTCCTGGCGCGCCGAGGCGGACGTGCGGGCGGGCCTGCTCGACATCTGGCGGGTCATGCGTGAGTGTGTCGAGCGCGGCTGCACCCGGGACGGCACCCTGCCCGGTGGCCTCAAGGTGCGCCGCCGCGCCGCCGAACTGCGGCGCAGCCTGGAGGCCGACTCCGGTAGTCCGGACACCTCGGTCGGCGCAACGCCGACCGCTGGGGATCCGCTGCACGTGATGGACTGGGTGACGCTGTTCGCCCTGGCGGTCAACGAGGAGAACGCGGCCGGCGGTCGGGTGGTGACCGCGCCGACCAACGGGGCGGCCGGGATCATCCCGGCGGTACTGCATTACTACACGCGGTTCGTACCGGGTGCCTCCGACGAGGGAGTGGTGCGGTTCCTGCTGGCGGCGGGCGCGATCGGGGTGCTGTTCAAGGAGAACGCGTCGATCTCCGGCGCGGAGGTGGGCTGCCAGGGTGAGGTCGGCTCGGCCTGTTCGATGGCTGCCGCCGGGCTGGCCGAGGCGCTGGGTGGCACACCGGCCCAGGTGGAGAACGCCGCGGAGATCGGCATGGAACACAACCTGGGGCTGACCTGCGACCCGGTCGGTGGCCTGGTGCAGATCCCGTGCATCGAACGCAACGCGGTGGCTAGCATCAAGGCGATCACCGCCGCCCGGCTCGCGCTACGCGGCGACGGGGTGCACGCCGTCTCGCTCGACAAGGTCATCAAGACCATGCGGGAGACCGGCGCCGACATGAAGGTGAAGTACAAGGAGACGGCGCGCGGCGGGCTCGCGGTCAACGTGATCGAGTGTTGAACGGGCGGCGTCCGCCCGGCTGCTAACCTGTCGTCCGTTCAGTAGGCGGGAGAACGACGGTGACCTCTGGCGTGGGGGCGTTGTGGTCGCACCGCAACTCGCTGCGCATCCTGGTCCGGCGTGATCTCGCGGTCAAGTACCAGCAGTCGGTGCTGGGCTACCTCTGGTCGCTGATCGAGCCGCTCGGCATGGGCGCGATCTACTGGTTCGTCTTCGGCGTGCTCTACTCCCGGGACACCAACCGACATCTCGGCGAGGCGGCCGGGTCGTACCCGCTGTTCCTGATCACCGGGATCTTCGCCTGGATGTGGACCAGCTCGGCGCTGAGCGAGGCGACCCACGCGCTCACCGGCCAGTCCCGGCTGATCACCACGATGAACGTGCCCCGGCAGGTCTTCCCGATCGGCCGGGTCGTCGGCCGTTTCGCCGAGTACGCCGCCGGCCTGCCGATCCTCGCCGCCATCGCGATCTGGTACACGGCGCAGGGCCGGATCGACCCGGGCTGGTCGCTGCTCGCCCTGCCGCTCGCGGTGCTGGTGCAGGCGACCCTGTTGATCGGGCTGGCGTTGCTGCTGTCGGCGTTCAACGTGCTGATGCGGGACGTGGAGCGGTTCATGCGCCTGGTCATCCGGGTGCTCTTCTACGCCACGCCGATCATCTATCCGCTGAGCCTGGTCCGCGACTCCGACCTGCCGGGCTGGCTCCGACTGGCGTACGAACTCAACCCGCTGGTCGGCATCTTCCAGCTGCACCACGCGGTGTGGTACCCGGCCGAGTTCCCCAATGCCCGGCTGCTCGCCACCACCGTCGGCATCAGCGTGTTGCTGCTGGTCAGCGGCTGGTGGGCGTTCCGTCGGCTGGAACCCGCCGTGCTCAAGGAGCTGTGATGGGTGCGCCGATCATCGAGGCGGAGGGCCTCGGCATCCAGTTCGTCCGCAACCGTCGCCGACAGCTGCGGCTGCGGGAACTGTTCATCCACCGGGGTACGCGGAATGCCTCCGACGGCCGGTTCTGGCCGCTGCGCGACGTCTCCTTCTCGATCGAGCCCGGGGAGACCGTCGGGGTGATCGGCCGTAACGGCACCGGCAAGAGCACCCTGCTGCGGCTGATCGCCGGGGTGTTGATACCCGACGAGGGTCGGATCCGGGTCTCCGGCGCGGTCGCTCCGCTGTTGGAACTCTCCGCCGGCTTCTCCAACGACCTGACCGGGCGGGAGAACCTGCACCTGGTGGGCGGTCTGCACGGGCTGTCCTCGGGTTACCTGCGACGACACTTCGACGAGATCGTCGCGTTCGCGGGCGAGCAGGTGGAACGGGCCATCGACACCTCGGTCCGGCACTACTCGTCGGGTATGAAGGTGCGGCTCGGGTTCGCGATCATCTCGCACCTGCCGCACCCGATACTCCTGATGGACGAGGTGACGGCGGTGGGCGACGCCGAGTTCCGCAAGAAGTGCTACACGACCATCGACCGTCTGCTCGGGGAGGGGCGCACTCTGGTGCTGGTGTCACACAACGAAAAGGATCTGACCCGGTTCTGCCGTCGCGGTCTCTTTCTCGACGCGGGCCGGTTGACCGTCGACGGCACGATCGCCGAGGCGATGGCCGCTTACCACGACGCGGTTCCCCGGTGACCCTCGCGATCGTGCTCGCCGCCGGTTCACCGGCCGCGAGCCTGCCGACGGGTACCGGCGAGACGATGGGCGACCGGCTGGCCGCCCAGTGGCGTCGGGCCGGTGTGACCGAGGTGCGGGTAGCCGCCGACCTGGACGAGCTGGCCGACTTCGCCGGGGCGGCCGAGGGCCCGGTGGTGGTCAGCGGAGTCGACCTGGTCGCGCACACGGCCGTGCTGCGCCACCTGGTGACCAGCCCGGTCGGGCCGACCGTGGCGCTGGTGCTGACCGACCCGCCCACCGACGGGCGGACGGTGCTGCGCGAGGAGCGCGGCCAGGTGGTCGAGGCGGGCACCCCGGAGGAGGTGACGGGGGGTACGCCCACCGGCATCTTCGGCGGCGCGGTGCGGGTCGGTCGGGCCGACGTGCCGGCGCTGGTGGCGGCGGCCCGTGCGGTCGCCGGGGGGCGGATACCGGCCGGCGGCGTCGCGGTCGACCCCTTCGAGGCCGCCGGGTCGGTCTCCCGTCCGGACCCGGCGGCCCCGGTCGTGGATCGGCTCTTCGCCGCGCTCACCCGGCAGCGCGTGCTGGTCTTCGCGCACCGGGTACGCCTGCTCGTGGCGCACCGGGTCGACGAGGCGGCGGAGCTGGCCCGTGCGGAGGCGGCGGTGGCCGCGGTCGACGAGGACCGGGCCGAGCTGCGGCTGTCGGTGAAGGAGCGGGACGACTTCTTCACCACCTTCTTCGTCAGCACCTGGTCGCCGTACGTCACGAAGGTCTGTGCCCGGCTGGGGTTGAGCCCGACGGCGGTCACCATGATCTCGGTGGCCTTCGCGGTGGCTGCGGCGACGATGTTCGCCATCGGTGGCCGACCGCTGCTGGTCGTCGGCGCGGTGCTGCTCTACCTCGGGTTCGTGCTGGACTGTGTGGACGGCCAACTGGCCCGGTACACCCGCAACTTCAGCGCCTGGGGTGGCTGGCTGGACACCATGGCCGACCGGGCGAAGGAGTATCTGGTCTACGCCGGTCTCGGCCTCGGCGCCAGCCAGGCCGGGTTCCGGTACGGCTGGGCGCTGGCCGTCGCCGCGATGACGTTGCAGACCGCGCGGCACATGACCGACGCGTGGTACGGCGTGCTGCACGACGAGGCGGCGCGGCGGCCGAAGACCGTCGGCTCTGCGGGTGGCGGGATCGGCGACCGGCTCAACGCGGCGTCGACGCGGGTGCAGGCGGACACCGGCTCGGTGTCGTACTGGCTCAAGCGCACGGTGGTCTTCCCGATCGGGGAGCGGTGGGCGTTGATCTCGCTGGTGGTGGCGCTGGTCGACCAGCGGGCCGCCCTGCTGGCGGTGCTGACCTGGGGCGTACTGGCGTTCGCGTACACCGGTGGGCTGCGTACGCTGCGGGCACGTTGGATGCGGGTGCCGGTGCTGGACACGCTCGACGCGGCACTGCACCGCGACGACGGGCTGCTGGCCGCCCGGTTGCCGGTGCTGCGGCGACCGGGACCGTTGGTGCTCGCGACGATCGCGGCCTTCGGCGCGGCGATGCTGCTGGTGGTGACGCTGGTGGAGGTTGCTGGTGCCGACGGCACCGCGCCGTCGTGGCTGCGCTGGGCGGTGGTGCCGGTGGTGCTGCTCCTGCTGATCGCCGGGGCCGGTTCGGCGGCGGTGCACAACGGGCCGTTGGACTGGCTGGTACCGGCCGCGTTGCGGGCCGCCGAGTACCTGTTCGCCATCGCCGTCGGCGTACTCGGCGATGCGCCGCCCTGGCTCATCTTCGGGTACGTCTTCGTGCTCACCCTGCACCACTACGACCTGGTGGCGCGGTTGGAGAAGCGGCAGCCGGCACCGCCGCTGCACGCCGCCTCGCTCGGCTGGGAGGGACGTTCGCTGGTGCTGGCGCTGACGGCGATCGCCGGAATCGTGAGTATTGGTCTGGCTACACTCGGTATCTACCTGTTGGCGCTGTTCGTGGCCAGCGTGGTGTTGGCGTGGGTTCGGCCGGTACGCGCCGCGCAGCTGCCGGTGGGCGCGGGAGGTGGCGCGACTCGCTGAGGAGGTCCGGGACGGTGACGCTGGTCAGCTTCGTCGTCCCGGCCTTTCGGGTGCAGGGCTACCTGCGGGAGTGCCTGGACTCGATCCTCGCCCAACCGGTCACCGACATCGAGGTGATCGGGGTCGACGACTGCTCGCCGGACGGCAGTGGCGAGATCCTCGCCGAGTACGCCGACCGGGACGACCGGGTGACGGCCGTCCGCCTGGACCACAACGTGGGGCTCGGCCCGGCCCGCAACGTCGGTCTGGACCGGGCTGTCGGCGAGTACGTCTGGTTCGTCGACGGTGACGACTGGCTGACGGCGGACTGCCTGGTCGAGGTGGCCGCCCGACTGCGCGAAACCCGGCCGGACGTGCTGATCGTCGACCACGTACGCGCGCACTGGGACGACACGACGACCCGCAGCGCGATGGCCGACGTCTTCCCTGTCCCACCCGGACCGGCGACGTTCCGCCTGGCCGAGCGGCCGGAGACGGTGAACCTGCTGCACACGGCGTGGAACCGGCTGGTCCGTCGGCAATTCCTGGCCGACGTGGGGCTGCGCTTCGCGCCCGGCTGGTACGAGGACGTCTCCTTCAGCTACCCGACGCTGATGGCCGCCGACCGGATCGGGGTCCTGGACCTGGTCTGTGTGAACTACCGGCAGCGGCGGGCGGGGGCGATCACGAGGACCCGTGGGGAGCGACACTTCGACGTCTTCGAGCAGTGGCACCGGGTGTTCCGGGAGCTGGACCGGCTCGGGGCCGAGGAACTGCGCCCGGTGATCTTCGAGCGGATGATGTGGCACTACCTGGTCGTGCTCGGCAACGGCGACCGGATCGGGCCCGAACTGCGGCCGACCTTCTTCGCTCGGGTGGCGGCCGAACACGCCCGGTTCCGGCCGCCCGAGGGGCACCGGGTGCCGGGTGGGGTGGCGGGGCTCAAGCACCGGCTGGTGGCGGCGGGTCGGTGGCGTACGTTCAGCGCGTTGCGGGCGGCGAGCCAGGCGGGGGAGACCGTCCGCCGGGTCGCCGGCAGGACCAGCCGACGGGTGTTGCCGTCGGCCCGGGTCGGCGTACGGCGGACCCGTGACGTGGTGCTGCGTCAGTACCAACGGGCCGAGCGTCGTCGGCCGGTCGAGGAGAACCTGGCCGTCTACGCCGCGTACTGGTATCGCGGTTACAGCTGCAATCCCGCCGCGGTCTACGAGGCGGCCCGTCGACTGGCACCGCAGGTCCGGGGCGTGTGGATCGTCCGGCGGGACCGGGTGCACACCCTGCCGGACGGGGTCGAGTACGTGGTGGCGGGCACCGCCGCGTACCACCGGGTGCTGGCGCGGGCCCGATGGTTCGTCAACAATGTCAACTTCCCCGACTCGGTACGCAAGCGGCCGGGCACGGTGCACGTGCAGACCCACCACGGCACCCCGGTCAAGGTGATGGGCCTGGACCAGCAGCGTTATCCACTGGGCGCGGGTGGGATGGACTTCGCCGGGCTGTTGCGCCGGGTGGACCGGTGGGATTACAGCATCACCTCGAATAGCTTCTCCACGCAGATGTGGGAACGCGCCTATCCGGCCGCGTACACCACTCTGGAGGTGGGGTATCCGCGTAACGACCGGCTGGTGACCGCGACCCCCGATGAGGTGCTGCGGCTGCGCGCGGAGTTCGACGCCGGCCTCGGTGAGCAGGTCGTGCTGTACGCGCCGACCCATCGGGAACATCTGCCCCGGTACCGGCCGCCGTTCGACCCGGAGCGGTTCCTCGCCGCGCTCGGTCCGGCCGGTCTGCTGCTGATGCGCAGCCACTACTTCCATGACCGGGATCGGCGGTCGCCGCCGCCGACCGCGCGTGGTCGGGTGCTGGACGTGAGCGCCCATCCCCGGGTGGAGGATCTGTACCTCGCCGCCGACGTCCTGGTCACCGACTATTCGTCGGCGATGTTCGACTACGCCGTCCTGGACCGGCCGATCGTCATCTATGCCCCGGACTGGGACGCCTACCGACTGACCCGTGGTGTCTACCTGGACATCGTCGCCGAGCCGCCGGGCCCGGTGGCCCGGACCTTCACCGAGTTGCTCGATGTGTTCCACTCGGATGCGCTGAGGTCGCCCGACGCCGAGCGGGCGCGGGCGCGCTTCCGCGAGCGGTTCTGTGCCCTGGAGGACGGACGTGCCGCCGAACGGGTGGTACGCCGGGTCTTCCTCGGCGAGACCCTGGATTGAGTTGGAAGTTCTGCCCCGGACGCCGCTGGTCGATGGACCGTAATAGGTCTGTCACGTTTCAAACATGGCACGTTTACCCGATGTGCCGTCCGCATGATCCTCGCCACAGTCATTCGGGGCTTCGTGGAACGAAGGTGGGGAGGAGACGGTGACCACCGTCGCGCTCAAGGATGTCACCAAGGTCTTCCGGGACGGCACGGTCGCGGTCGACAGCGTCAACCTCGACGTGAACGACGGTGAGTTCATGGTGTTGCTCGGGCCGTCCGGCTGCGGCAAGTCGACCGTGCTGAGAATGGTCGCGGGCCTGGAGACCCCGACCTCCGGTGCCGTCATGCTCAACGGGGCGTTGGCCAACGACCTGCCGCCCCGGGAGCGGAGGGTCGCGATGGTCTTCCAGGACTTCGCGCTCTACCCGCACATGAGCGTCAACGACAACATCGCCTTCCCGCTCAAGCTGGCCGGCGTCGAGCCGGTGCCGCGCGGCGAGCGGGTCACCGACGTGGCCAGCGCGCTGGGCATCGGTGACGTGCTGGCCCGACGGCCCAGCCAGCTCTCCGGCGGGCAGCGGCAGCGGGTCGCGATGGGTCGGGCGATCGTCCGTCGGCCCGGGTTGTTCCTGATGGACGAGCCGCTGTCCAACCTGGACAGCGGGCTGCGTGCCGAACTGCGCGCCGAGATCTCCGGCCTGACCCGCGAGCTGGGCGTCACCACCATCTACGTCACGCACGACCAGGCCGAGGCGCTGACCATGGCCGACCGGGTCGCCATCATGCGCAAGGGTGTCCTCCAGGACGTGGGCACCCCCACCCAGGTGTACGGCCGACCGGCCACGCTCTACGTGGCCGCGTTCCTGGGCAGCCCCCGGATGAACCTGCTGGAGGCGTCGGTCTACGTCCACCTCGACCGCTATGTCACCCTCACCCTCGGTGAACAGGCGCTCTACCTGCCGTGGGACGACATCCGCAGCCGGGCCGTGGCGCACTACCACGGTGAGCGGATCGTGGTCGGGATGCGGGCCGAGGCGCTCACCCCGGTCGCCCCGGACACCCCCGGCGACGTGCTCCAGGGCCGGATCCGCTACCTGGAACACCACGGCCACGAGTCGTTGGCCTTCCTCGACATCGGGGCCACCGCCATCATGGTGGACGACATCGGCGCACCGGTGGACGCGGAGACCCAGCCCGGTCAGCGTGGCCTGCGCCGGTTCGGCCAGATGATGCAACGCATCAAGGGGCGTGCCGTCAACGAGTCGACGACGACCGGCGGAAACGGCAACCGCACCAGCGTGCTGAACGATCCGGGTCGCCACCACCGCCGCCCGGCCGAACTGGCGGTGCGCCTCGCGCCGTATCCCGCCGTCACCGCCGGTCACCCGCTCGCGGTCCAGGTGCGCATGGACGCCCTGCACTTCTTCGACGAGCGCGGCGACCGCATCGACGTCGGCTGGCGCTGAGGTGCAAGGAAGGGCCCCCTGCTAACTCCTCCGGTAGAGGAAGGGCCCCTTGTTATCGCGGGCCAGCGAGCAGGGCCACGGCTGGCCGCAGGCCCGGCAGCACCACATCGGCCTCAAGGAGAGCCTGATGCCGTGGTTCCGGGAGTGGGTGACGATCGAGCAGGAGGCGACCGCGCTGTGCAGCTTCCAGCCGCTGGTGGTCCCCGGCCTGCTCCAGACCGAGGAGTACGCCCGCGCGCTCTACGAGGGCGCGAGTCACCTCGTCGGTGACCAGGTGGAGCAACCGCTGGCGGCCCGGCTGGACCGGCAGAAGGTGCTCGACCGGCCCAACCCGCCGCTGCTGGTGGCGGTGCTCGACTACACGGTGCTGGAGCGCCCGGTCGGCGGACCGAAGGTGATGCGGGAGCAGTTGCGGCACCTGGTGACGGTGGGCAACCGGACCCGGGTGCACCTGCACGTGGTGCCCCGGGGCGTCGGCGCCTATCCCGGGCTCAACGGCGCCTTCGTGATCGCCACAACTACTGACGGCGATGACCTGGCTTACCTGGACAACCAGTTGAGGGGCGCCATCGCAGAGCGCTCACCTTCACCCCCGACACCTGGCGCTCCTTCCTGGCGTACGCCACCCGGCGCTGACCCCGGACAGCGGCAGGGCAGGTGGTCCGGCGTCGGCGTGTCGACCATCTGTGCAGCCACGATCGCGCCTTGCCGGTGACATTACCGGCGCGTAGCGTCTGGGCATGACCATCGACTCGCGGCAGGTGGCGGCTCGGATGCTCGATGCGGTGCCGTTCGCCCGCACGCTCGGCGTCGAGTTCGTCGAGGTGGCCCCGGAGGCGGAGGGCGGCGTCCGGGCAGTGGTCAGGCTGCCCGACTCACCGGCCACCCACAATCACATCGGCGGTCCGCACGCCGGGGCCATGTTCACCCTCGGCGAGACGGCCTCCGGCGCGGTGGCGCTCGCCGCGTTCGGTCACCTGCTCGACCGGGCCACGCCGCTGGCCGTGCGGGCGGAGATCGCGTACCGCAAGCTCGCCATGGGTGCGGTGCGCGCGACGGCGCGGCTCGGCCGACCGCCCGCCGAGGTGGTCGCGGAGTTGGAGGCCGGTGAGCGACCCGAGTTTCCGGTACGCGTGGAGATCGCCACCGAGGCGGGTAAGCCCACCTCGGAGATGACGGTCATCTGGACGCTGCGCCCGAACTGACCCGCCGCCGGTCCGCTGCTGAGGACCGTCGATGTTGCCGGGGCGGGTCCACGCGTGCTGGAATGGCTCATATCGCCGCAGCGTGGGGGCAAACGCGCTGAGACCGGTGAGCACGGGAGCCACGCAGTGCCGGCAGCGCGCCGCTTCGGGGTGCGCCGCATGCCGCGTCGTCGGCTCCACGCCACATCGGCGAGCGCACCTCCCGGGCAGGCGTCTCGTCGCAGGTGAACCGGCACGTGTTCCGCGACGGATGACCGTCGACGCGCCGGAGGCGTCCCAGCGATCCGCAACGCACCGAACCGGCGACGAGGTGAGAAGCAATCATGATTTCCCGGGAGAGTTTCACGGGCTGGTACCGGCACCGCTACGTGTGGGCGGCGGCGATCGTGCTGCTGGTGTCCGCCGGTGCGGTCGTGCTGGTCAACACGGCCGGCTCGAAGTCGGGACCGCCGGATCTGCGCGGGCAGATCATGAACCGGATGCGTGCCGCGCTGGAGCAGGCCGACCCGGAGCAGCACAACCACACCGGGCACGAGGTCCAGCAGATCAACGGTGAGGACGTCAAGCCCCCGGTCATCTGCGGAGTCCACGTCTACGGCTACGAGCCGGCCGAGGTCACCGTGCTGGACGAGGTGAAGACGGTCTACGGCTTCCACCTGTGCGGAGTCGCCGAGCAGGGCCGCACCTGGGACTGGGCGGTCAAACTCGCCGGTCCGGTGATCATGGACATGTCCACCGAGCCGATCGGCATCGAGGTGGTGGAGGCGACCGAGGACACCAGGTTCATCGACCGGTTGCACGAGATGTTCCCGCCCAAGTACGCGCAACTGGCGGAGCGGGAAGCGCTGGAGCCGTCCGAGATGGCCGACCTGCGTCGCCGGTACGACTCCGCCGCCGGACTCTGACCCGCTGGCAGGCCGCACGACCCCGCGCCGGCAGGCAGCACGAGCGAGGCGCCCGTACCTCGCCGGGTGGACCTGTCGCGTCGGTATTCGCGGAAGTGGTTTGCCGGTACGTGTCGGCGGATAGATTGATACGATGCTCGGCCTGCCTGATCACGTGACCGCAGTGCTGTTCGACCTCGACGGTGTGCTCACGCAGACCGCCCGGGTGCACAACGCCGCTTGGACCGAGACCTTCGACGACTACCTGCGCCGACGATCGGCCGCCACCGGTGAGCCGTACCGGCCGTTCGATCCGGGGCCGGACTATCACCGCTACGTCGACGGCCGCCCTCGTCTCGACGGGATCCGCAGCTTCCTCGCCTCGCGTGACATCACGCTGCCGGAGGGGTCGCCGGAGGACCCGCCGGGAGCCCAGACCGTGCACGGTCTCGGCAACCAGAAGAACGCCCTGGTGCTGGAGCGGATCCGCACCATCGGAGTGGACGTCTACCCGGGCTCGGTGGCCTACCTCAAGGCGGTGGCGGCGGCGGGACTGCGTCGGGCGGTCGTCACGGCCAGCGCAAACGGCCGGGAGGTGGTCGCCGCCGCCGGGCTGGAGCCGCTGTTGGAGGCGCGGGTGGATGGCCTCACCGCCCGAGCCGAGGGGCTGCGCGGCAAGCCGCACCCGGACACCTTCCTCGCCGGGGCGAAGCTGCTCGGGGTCCCACCGGAGAAGGCTGCCGTCGTCGAGGACGCGTTGGCCGGGGTCGAGGCCGGTCGGGCCGGCGGTTTCGGGTACGTCATCGGGGTGGACCGGGCAGGGCAGGCCGACGAGCTGCGCGCCCACGGTGCCGATGTGGTGGTCGACGATCTGGCCGACCTGCTCGACGCGGGACGGCCCGAATGATCAGGGAGCGGGCGTATCCGGTCGATCCGTGGCACGTCCGGGAGGTCCGGCTGGACATCGACGTGCTCGCCCAGTCCGAGTCGGTGTTCGCCCTGTCCAACGGGCACGTGGGGTTGCGCGGCAACCTGGACGAGGGGGAGCCGCACGGGTTGCCCGGCACCTACCTCAACTCGTTCTACGAGCTGCGACCCCTGCCGTACGCCGAGGCGGGCTTCGGCTTCCCCGAGTCCGGTCAGACCATCGTCAACGTCACCAACGGCAAGCTCATCCGGTTGATGGTCGACGACGAGCCACTCGACGTGCGCTACGGCGAGGTGCTCGCCCACGAGCGGACCCTCGACATGCGGGCCGGCACGCTGCACCGGTTGCTGCACTGGCGCTCCCCGGCCGGGCGCGAGGTCCGGATGAACAGCACCCGACTGGTCTCCTTCCGGCAACGTTCGGTGGCCGCGATCCGTTACGAGGTCGAGGTGGCCGACGGCAAGCCGCTGCGGCTGATCATCCAGTCGGAGTTGGTGGCCAACGAGACGTTGCCGCCGCAGAGCCGTGATCCGCGCGTCGCCGCCGTGCTGGAGTCGCCGTTGCAGGCGGAGGAGGAGCTGACCACCGCCACGGGCGGGCTGCTGATCCACCAGACCAAGGTCTCCGGGCTGCGGGTCGCCGCCGCCATGGACCACGAGGTGACCTCACCCGCCCGGACGTCCGTCGGCTCCGAGGGGTACGAGGACTGGGTGCGTACCACCGTGGCGTGTGTGCTGGAGCCGGGCCAGAAGCTTCAGGTGGTCAAGTACCTGACCTACGGCTGGTCGAGTCGGCGGTCGCTACCGGCGCTGCGGGACCAGGTCGGTGCCGCGTTGGCCGCGGCGAAGCTGGACGGCTGGGACGGGCTGGTCCGTGAGCAGCGGGAATACCTGGACGAGTTCTGGGACGCCGCCGACGTCGTGGTCGACGGGGATCCGGAGGTGCAGCAGGCGGTCCGGTTCGGGCTGTTCCACGTGCTCCAGGCGGGTGCGCGGGCGGAGCGGCGGCCCATCTCCGCCAAGGGGCTCACCGGACCCGGCTACGACGGGCACGCCTTCTGGGACACCGAGATGTTCGTCCTGCCGGTGTTGACGTACACCCATCCGGCCGCCGTCCGGGACGCGCTGTACTGGCGGCACTCCACGTTGGAGCAGGCCCGGGAGCGGGCCCGGACGCTGAACCTGGCCGGTGCCGCCTTCCCGTGGCGGACCATCGAGGGGCCGGAGTCCTCGGGGTACTGGCCGGCGGGGACCGCCGCGTTCCACGTCGCGGCCGGTATCGCCGACGCGTTGCGCCGCTACGTGCTGGCCACCGGCGACCGGGAAGTGGAGCGGGAGATCGGGCTGGAGTTGCTGGTCGAGACGGCCCGGCTGTGGCGCTCGTTGGGGCACCACGACCGCGCCGGCAACTACCACATCGACGGGGTGACCGGCCCCGACGAGTACACCGCCGTGAAGAACGACAACGTCTACACCAACCTGATGGCCCAGCGGAACCTGCGGGCCGCCGCCGAGGTGGCGATGCGATACCGCGACGAGGCGTTCCACCTCCGGGTCACCGACGAGGAGGCCGCCGCGTGGCGGGACGCCGCCGCAGCCATGCACATCCCGTACGACGAGGATCTCCGCGTGCACCAGCAGGTGGAGGGCTTCACCCGGTTGCAGGAGTGGGACTTCGAGCAGACCCCGCCCGACAAGTACCCGATGCTGCTGCATTACCCGTACTTCGACCTGTACCGCAAGCAGGTGATCAAGCAGGCCGATCTGGTGCTGGCCATGCACTGGCGGGGGGACGCCTTCACCGCCGAGGAGAAGCTGCGCAACTTCCTCTACTACGAGCGGCGCACCGTGCGCGACTCGTCGCTGTCGGCCTGCACCCAGGCGGTGTTGGCGGCCGAGGTCGGCTACACCGATCTGGCGCACACCTATCTGCGCGAGGCCGCGTTGATGGACCTGCACGACCTGAACGAGAACACCCGCGACGGGGTGCACATGGCCTCGCTCGCGGGTGCCTGGATCGCGCTGGTCGCCGGGTTCGGTGGCCTGCGGGACCATGACGGGACGCTGTCCTTCGCGCCGTGCCTGTCGAGCCGGCTCAACGCCCTGTCGTTCTCGCTCCAGTGGTGCGGCATGCGGCTGCGGGTCGACGTCCGCAACCACGAGACGACGTACGCCCTGCACCACGCCGAGCCGGACGCGGTGATCGAGTTGCGTCACCACGGCAAGGCGGTGCGGGTCGTCTGCGACGAGCCGGTGACCGTGCCGAACCCACCGCCGCGTACCGATCTGCCGATGCCGGAGCAGGCACCTGGCCGGGCACCGCTGGTCCGGCTGCCGGAGATCCGGGCCTGACCCGGTCGCGCCGCCGGGTCAGATGGGCTCGCCCTGGGAGGGGCGGCCGGTGGCGTCGTGTGGCGTCCTCGCCCGGGGATCGTCGGCCGAACGGGCCTCGGCCGCGTCGTCCGCCCAGTCCCGTCCGTGCTGGTCGTCCTGTTCCCGCCGCTTGTGTTCGGCGGCGGTCTGCACGGGCTCACGCTGGTGATGCGCCATGACGGTCCTCGCGATCTGCTGGCGGCGCCGGTGACGCCGGTCCGTCTGCGGTCGTCTGGTCGGCTACCCGGCACTCCCGGCCACAAACCCTCCGGATGGCCGAGCGTGTCGGCTGACCGGTCCGGGTAGTCCGGTCCGGTGAGCCGGGCGGTGGGGAGGCGAGATGGACGTACGCGATGAGACGGCGACGATCCCGACGGGAGGGGTGCTGCTTCCGGCCGACCTGCTGGTACCGGCCGAGCCGGTCGGGGCGGTGCTGTTCGCGCACGGCAGCGGCAGCTCCCGACACAGCCCACGCAACGTCGCGGTGGCCCGCACGTTGAATCGTGGTGGAATCGGCACCGTCCTGGTGGACCTGCTCACCGCCGCCGAGGAGGAGAAGGACGCGGTCACCGCCGAGCTGCGCTTCGACATCGGGCTGCTGGCCGACCGGCTCGCCGGGATCGTGGACTGGCTGGCCACCGAGCGGCCGTTCGGGGCGATCCCGATCGGTCTCTTCGGCGCGAGTACGGGAGCCGCCGCCGCGCTGGTCGCCGCGGCGCAACGGCCGGAACTGGTGGGCGCGGTGGTGTCCCGGGGCGGTCGCCCGGACCTGGCCGGGGACGCGTTGGGCCGGGTACGCGCCGCCACACTGCTCCTGGTCGGCGGGCTCGACGAGCAGGTGATCACCCTCAACGAGCTGGCGCTCGGCAAGCTGACGTCCCAGGCCGAACTGCGGGTGATCCCCGGTGCGACGCACCTCTTCGAGGAGCCGGGCACCCTGGACCAGGTCGCCGAGGCGGCGGTCGCCTGGTTCCGCGAGCACCTGCTCCCCCAGCCCGCCGCCTAGGGCAGCCCCCAGCCCGCCGCCTAGGGCGTAGGAAATCCCTCAGTAGGCGGCGGCCGGTGCCCGACCGACGACGACCGCCGGGATCTCCCGGGTCTGCTCGGCGGCACCCGGCGCGGTCAGCGGCAGGACGGAATCGGGCTCCTCGACCACCGGTAGCAGCGCGCGAGCGGCTTCCGCACGCAGGCTGCGGGCCGCCGCGGTGGCGAGTTCCGCGGCTCGCCAGGCGAGCTGCTCCCGTTCCCGGGCCGCCCGCTGCTGGGCGAAGAGGTGGTCGCGTACCGCGCGACGCAGCACCAACTCCTGCTCGACCGGATGCAGCCGGGGATCCCAGCCACGGTGCGCGAAGACGTCGCTGAGCTGCTCCACCGACAGCTCCCGTCGCCAGTACGCGGCCAGTGCGGCCCGGTGCAGCCAGCGCTCACGGTCGGCGTACTCGGCGGGGGTGCGGTCGGTCTGCGGCAATGGCATCGCGGCGGCGTCGGCGAGTCGACGGACGTTCGCCTCCGCCGCCTCGTACGCCCGCCAGGACTGTTCGGCCTCGTCCTGAGCGGTCAGCCACTCCTCGCGGCGGTGCCGGGCCGTGGCCTCGGCCCGGCTGGCGGCGACAGCGACCTCCTCGGCCCAGCGTTCCTGGTCGCGTCGTAGCTCGGTGCGTTCGGACCGGCTCGGCAGCGCGGCCTCGCGGATGCGGGCACCGGCGTCGAAGCGGAAGAGCTGGGGGCGCAACAGCAGGCCGGCGATGGCGAGGGTCACCACGCCGAGCAGGCCGAGCCAGATGGCGGCGGCGCGGGGCGCGTCGAGCAGAACGGTGGAGAGGGCGGTACGCATCATCAACACCTCGCGGTCGGAATGGATCGTCGACTGTGGTGGACGCCGGTGACGGCTGGTCGGTGGTCCGGCAGGTGCGTCCGGCCGGCTGATCAGGATCGCCGGGATGGTCCGGGGCTCACCGGCCCGAGGCGGCGACGTGGCGTGGTCGGTCGGCCGCTGACCAGCGAGCGACCGGTGGCGACGTCACCGGCTCGTTCGGCCGGTCGGGGCTGCCGTGGGTCAGCCGGTGGGTGGGCCACGGCGGGTCGGCTCGCCCGCGCGTACGGCGGAGATGTGCTCGACCTGGGCCGCACCGGCCGTCGTGGCCGCGTCGCCTGCGGGCCGGGTCGGCGCGTTGCGGGCCGGCTCCCGTCGCTGGTGACCGGCGTCGATCGCCGGGCCGGACTGGGCGGCGGCCCGGACCGTCGCCACCGGGCCGGCTGGTGGGACGACCGCGACCGCTGCGTTCGGCGGCGGGACGGTGGCGGGAGGGGCCGCCGGATCGGCCGCGACGGCGGCACCGAGACCGACGGCGAGCACGAGAGAGGCCAGCGCCAACCGGGTCAGCTCGCGTAGTGCGCGCAGCGTCGCCGGCCACAGTGGACGGGCGATCGCTGGCGACGGCATCATCCCAACCTATCCCGCCCTCGGCGTCGTCGCAGCGCCGCGATCGGGCGGGGTCGGGTGAGGCGCGCCACTCGTCCGGTGTGGACGGCGGCTCAGCGGTCGGCGGTGCCGGTCATCTCCACCTCGGTGAAGAGGGCCAGCAGGTCGCCGACCTGGCGGTCGGCCTCGGCCGGGTGACGGAACCGCCCGGCCGGGTTGAGGGTGTACTCGTTGCGCCGGCCGACCCGGGTGCGGCGCAGATAGCCGCCGGCCTCAAGGTCGGCGACGATCGCCTGGGCGGCGCGCTCGGTAACGCCGACCTCGGTGGCGACGTCCCGCAGCCGGGCGGTGGGGTTGCGGGCGATGGCGAGCAGGACATGCGCGTGGTTTGTGAGGAAGGTCCAGTTTCGCGCTGTTTCTCGGCCGTCAGTGCTCACCATGCTCGCCATCGTATGACCTGCCATTCGCGTTTTCTGTCGTGCTGGTGGTGGCACCCGGTCGGTGCGCAAGGGTTACCCGAATGCATGAAATCCATATCACGTATAGCTTGACGCACGTTCTCCCCGCGTGTGACGGTGAGAGCAGCCCGTGACCAGCGTCGGCCCGGGATGACCAGGCATTCCTCCCAGTGAAGAGGTGCAGCCGAATGAGTCGACCCGGAACACTCGGCCCACAGCCCGGACCGGAACGCGAGTTCCTCACCGCAGATCTTCCCGGCGCCCCGCAGCAGGCCCTCGCCGAACTGCTCGCCGGCAACCGACGGTTCGTCACCGACACGCTGTGGCACCCGAACCAGAACGCCGGGCGGCGGGCCGCCGTCGCGGACGAACAGCACCCCTTCGCGGTGATCGTCGGCTGCTCCGACTCCCGCCTCGCCGCCGAGATCATCTTCGATCGCGGACTGGGTGACCTATTCGTGGTCCGCACCGCCGGGCACACCGTCGGGCCGGAGGTGCTGGGCAGCGTGGAGTACGCCGTGCTGGTGCTGCGTACGCCGCTGGTGGTGGTGCTCGGGCACGACTCGTGCGGTGCCGTCCGGGCGGCCTGTGACGCGCTGACCACCGCCACCGCGCCCCCGGGTCACCTGGGTGCCGTGGTCGACGCGGTGGTGCCGAGCCTGCACCGGGCACGGGAGGTCGGGGTGCGCGACCTGGACGGGATCGTGGACATCCACATCGCGCGGACCGTCGAGACGATGCTGGCCTCCTCGGAGACCCTCGCGGCGGAGGTGGGCGCCGGGCGGTGCGCGGTGGTCGGGATGTCGTACCGGCTGGCCGCCGGTGAGGTGCGGACGGTGGCCGCGGAACCGGCCGAGCTGGCCGAGGCGGCGGTGGCAGCCGTTCCCTGACCGCGACCGCCGGGGCCGCCGCGTGACACCGCCGGCGGACCCGTTGACCCTGATGCCTGACGACGAGGGCCGTTCCGCCAGCGGAACGGCCCTCGTCGCGTCGAGATCGAGCGGTCAGAGCAGTGACACGTGTACGTGGTCGGTGTGGTTGGACGGGCCGCTGTAGGAACTCCAACGCTCCGTCGCCGCGAACCAGATCTGCCGGTTCCAGATCACGTAGTAGACGCCCAGCCGGTCGGCGTTGCGGACCAGGAAGGCCGCCAGGTTGTTGCCGTAGATCCGGGTGTCGTTGTTGTGCCACGGCCGGAAGCCGCTGTTCTGCAGGGACCAGTCACAGGCTCGGCCCTTGGGGTGCTCGAACTTGTCCCCCGGGCGGTAGCAGCCGACGAACCTGTTGAATCCGGCCCGCTTGACCTCCTTGTACATGTGCAGCGTCCGAGGCGTGATGCAACCCGACGTGGTGGGGTCCTTCTGGCTGCACGACTCGGGCTTCCAGCTGCCGTCCGCGGCCCGGTTCGGGGCGACCCGGGCCACCGGGGAGGTGGCGTCCACCAGCCCGCCGGTCAGGCCGACACCGCCGACCAGCCGGAGCGACTTCTCCGCCTCGCTCTTCTTGCGCGCCATGTCGTTGGTCAGCTTCTTCTGCTCGCGCACCTCGGCGTCGAGCGCGAGCTTGGCCTGCTCGGCACGGAGCTTGATCGCGTTGACCTCGCCCAGCTTCTTGTCGTTGAAGAGGTTCAACTCGTCCAGCGCCGAGGCCCGGTGGATGAACGAGTCCGGTGCGGTGCTCTGCAACAGCATGGCGATCGCGCCGACCCGGCCGGTGCGGTACGACTGAGTGGCGATCTTGGCGACCTGCGGGGCGAGCGCGTCCAGGTCGGCCTGCGCCGAGCGGACCTCGACCGCCAACTTGAGCTGGCGCTTCTTGGATTTCTCCAGCTTCGCCTTGGCCTTGGAGTAGTCCCGGGTGGTCGCCTCGATCAGGTCGTTGAGCATCGGCGGATCGTCGTCGTGCTCCGCCGGTTTGGGGTCGTTCGGCGCGGCCGTCGCCGGCATCGGACCGGCGAACACGGCGAACGCGGCGAGCACGGCCACCACGGGTGTCAACCAGCGGCGTAGGGGTGCCGTCACTGTTTTCCCTTCCATCGACCGCCGACCGGGTTAGCTGACGGGTTCGGGACGGAAGTGGCCCCTACCGCTCTCGCGGATTCACCCCACGTACCTGGGTCCCCGGCTCGCCTGACGGCGATTGGGCGGTGGTACCGCAGGCGCCGGTGCGCGCCTTCGGCGGTGACCGGCAGTGAGGTTACCCGACCGTCCGACTGTGCTTCTACGTCCCTAACCCGACGAGATGCGTCATTTCGTAATCGCGTTGAGTGACCAGCGACACGGTTTCGAGCCCTACGGGTCGGGACGGTCACGTTGAGGAGTGTCACCATTTGGTGTCCGTGCTCCTGTCCGGGTCGGGCCACCCCGAGGGGGTGGCGGGGGACGTGTTTCGCGTGGGTGGGGTGCTGAGGGCGTGTAGCGCTTCGGCCCGGTCCGGCGCGGGTCGGGGAACCACGGGGGTGGGCTTGTCGGAGTCGGTGTCGGCCGCACCGCGCCCGGCGGTGCTGACCAGCACGGCCAGCGCGGTGGTCAGCGGCACCGCGGCGATCAGGCCGAGGGTGGCCACCACGCTGCGGACGATCTCCGTGGTGAGGAACTCGCTGGTCACGATCTGACCCAGCGCGCGGGAGTCGGCGGTCAACAGCAGCAGGAGCGGCAGCGAGGCGCCCGCGTACGCCAGCACGATGGTGTTGACCACCGAGGCGATGTGCGCGCGCCCGACCCGGGTGGCCGAGCGGTACAGCTCCCGGCGGGTGTAGTTCGGGTTGGCGTGGCGCAGCTCGGTGACCGCGGCGGCCTGGGTGACCGTGACGTCGTCGAGCACCCCCAGCGAGCCGATGATGATGCCGGCCAGCAGCAGGCCGTGCAGGTCGACGTCGGCGCGGAACATGGACAGGGTGGTGGCGTCCTCGCTACCGAACCCGGTCAGGTGGGTGGCCCCGGTCGCGGCCAGCCCGAGCAGCCCGGTGAGCACCAGACTGGCGAGCGTGCCGAGCACGGCCACCGAGGTCTGGGCGGATATGCCGTGGGTCAGGTACAGCACCACGAACATGATCAACGAGGCGCCGACGATGGCGACCACGAGCGGCGGACTACCGGCGCTGATCCCGGGCAGCACGAAGGTCAACAGGATGGCGAAGCTGGCGGCGAGACCACCCAGCGCCGCCAGCCCGCGCAGCCGCCCGAAGGCGACGATGGCGGCGGCGAAGAGGACGGCCAGCCACACCAGCGGCTTTCCGCGTTGGTGCTCGGCGATGTTGTAGTTGCTGACCGAGGGATCCTCCGGATCGCTCAGCGAGACCAGGATGATGTCGTCGTCGACGTCGATCCGGGGCGCTCCGGGTCCGGTCGGGATGGGCGTCTGCACCTCCTGGCCGGCGTCCGGGCCGGTCTGCACCCGTACGGTGACCGTGCCGCAGGGCCCTGCCGCGGTGGTCGGCGTGCCCTCGGGCACCGCCGGGTTGGGCGGGCAGGGCTCGGTGACCACCCGGGTGACCGTGCCGTGGTAGCGGGGGGTGTCGTCGGCGGCCTCGGGGCGGGGTGCGTCCCGGGGCCAGAGCACGAGGGCGGCGACCAGGGTGGCCAGGAAGAGGGGGACCACCGTCACGACGAGTATCCGCCGCACCCCGGGCGGGGTGGGCGGCGCGGAACGGGTGTGGTCGGCGCCCATTCATTGTCTCCCAACGATTCAGGGCTGAGTACGTGTCGATGGGCGAGACGGTTCAGTGCCGCCCGACGACAGATTCCGTAGGGCAGCCGGGATGGCCTGAACGTGGCTGGGTGGCTGCGTACCGTGAGGTGCCGGTGGAGTCGTGGCAGCCGTGCGGGCGTACGCCCGACAGCGACCTCGGGCCGCGAGGCGCGGATTTCGGCTGGCCATCGTGTGCGAATGGTAACCAGCCCGGTATTCCGACGCAGGTCGCGAGGGGTGCGTCGGTGAGTCGGGTCGGGGTCAGCCGCGCTTCATCAGGCGGCCCACGGCGGCCATCATCTCGGTCGCCATCTCGTCGGCACGCCCCTCGGCGGCGCCCTCGTGCATGCAGTGCCGGGCGTGCCCGTCGAGCAGGCCGAGGGCGACCTTGTCCAGGGCGGCCTGGATGGCGGAGATCTGGGTCAGCACGTCGATGCAGTAGCGGTCCTCGTCGACCATCTTCTCGATGCCGCGCACCTGGCCCTCCACCCGACGCAGCCGGGCGAGGAGCTGGTCCTTGCTGGCGGTGTAGCCACGGATCGGCGCAGGTGTGCTCATGGCGGCAAGGATAACCTACCCCTGGGGGGTATGGTACGGTCGATCCGCTGTATACCCCCTACGGGTATCAGGGTGGGCGTTCGCCTGCCCGAGAAGGTGGAGGAGAGTTCCATGGTCAGCACGACGTACCAGGTGCAGGGCATGACCTGCGGGCACTGCGTCAGCGCGGTCAGCACCGAGATCGGCGCGATCGAGGGAGTGCAGGACGTCCAGGTGGACCTGGCCGCCGGTCGGGTCACCGTCACCAGCGACCAGCCGCTGTCCGACGACGCGGTGCGGGCCGCCGTGGACGAGGCCGGATACGAGTTGGCCGGAGCCTGACGGCCGGCGGGCGGAACCGAGGGGTCAACCATGAACACGGCGACGAAGCTGATCGGCTTCGCACTCGGCCTGACAGCGGTGTTCGGCGCGACGTACGGGGTGGGGCAGCTGACCGGCCCGGTGAACGTGGCCGAAGCCGGTCACGACAGCGAGAGCGCCGACCATGGCGGTGACGTCCGCGACGACGGAGCGACCGGGCACGGCGAGGAGGCGGCCGGGCACCTGCCCGGCGGCCTGCTCGTCTCCGACCGTGGCTTCACCCTGGTGCCGGTCAGTGCGCCGACCGGCGAGTTCGCGTTCCGGATCACCGGCCCCGACGGCCGTCCGGTGACCGGGTACGACGTCACCCACGACAAGCGGATGCACCTCATCGTCGCCCGCCGCGACCTCTCCGGTTTCCGGCACGTCCACCCCGAGCTGACCGACGACGGCACCTGGCGGATCGCCTCACCGCTGGACTCGCCCGGTGCGTGGCGCGTCTTCGCCGACTTCACCCCGACCGGCGGCGTCCCGTTGACGCTCGGCGTCGACGTGACCGTCCCCGGCGCGCTGGTCGAACGGCCGCTGCCCGCCCCGGCGAGCAGCGTCACCGTCGACGGCTACACCGTCACCCTGGCCGGTACTCCGCAACCGGCACGTCAGGCGACGTTGACGTTGACGGTCAGCCGGGACGGGGCACCGGTCACCGACCTGGAGCCGTACCTCGGCGCGTACGGTCACCTGGTGGCGCTACGCCGCGGTGACCTGGCCTACCTGCACGTGCACCCCGAGGGCACCCCCGGAGACGGGCGGACCACCCCCGGCCCGCAGGTGAGCTTCGGCACCGAGTTCCCCTCGGCCGGGGCGTACCGGATCTACCTCGACTTCCGCCACCGGGGCGTGGTGCGGACCGCCGAGTTCACGGTGCACGTGGGCGACTCCACCACCGAGGCCGACGAGCACGCCACCACCGCGCCCGAGCACGACACCGAGCCCGAGGACGGGCACGGCAGCCCCGGGCACGGGCACGACTGACGGGACCAGCCATGAGCACGAGCCGACCCCTGACCTCCGCGCCGCACCGGATCGAGCTGGCCATCAGCGGGATGACCTGCGCGTCCTGCGCCTCCAGGATCGAGAAGAAGCTCAACCGGATGGACGGCGTGCAGGCCAGCGTCAACTACGCCACCGAGAAGGCGAGCGTCTCCTACGCCGACCCGGTCACCGCCGACGACCTCGTCGCCACGGTCGAGAAGACCGGTTACGGGGCCACCCTGCCGCCGCCCACCTCGGCCGCGCCGACGGCCGCCGCCGAGCCGACCGACCCGCTGACCGCCCTGCGTACCCGGCTGTGGGTGTCGGTGGCGCTGAGCGTGCCGGTGATCGTGCTGGCCATGGTGCCGGCCTGGCAGTTCACCTACTGGCAGTGGCTCTCGCTGACGTTGGCCGCCCCCGTGGTGGTCTACGGCGGGCTGCCCTTCCACCGGGCCGCGCTGGTCAACCTGCGGCACGGTGCCGCGACCATGGACACGTTGGTGTCGCTGGGCACGCTGGCCGCCCTGGGATGGTCGGTGTGGGCGTTGTTCCTCGGCACCGCCGGCACCCCGGGGATGACCCACCCGTTCAGCTTCGACATCGGTCGCACCGACGGCGCGGGCAACATCTACCTGGAGGCCGCCGCCGGGGTGACCACCTTCATCCTCGCCGGGCGCTACTTCGAGGCGCGGGCGAAGCGCACCGCCGGGTCGGCCCTGCGGGCCCTGCTGGAGTTGGGTGCCCGGGACGTCTCCGTGCTGCGCGGCGGGGTGGAGACCCGGATTCCGGTCGACCAGCTCGCGGTGGGGGACCGCTTCGTGGTGCGGCCCGGCGAGAAGATCGCCACCGACGGGACGGTGGCGGAGGGTTCCTCGGCGGTCGACGCCAGCCTGGTCACCGGGGAGTCGGTCCCGGTCGAGGTGGCCACGGGCGACGCCGTGATCGGTGGTTGCGTCAACGCCGGTGGCCGACTGGTGGTCACCGCGACGCGGGTGGGTGCCGACACCCAACTCGCCCAGATGGCCCGGCTGGTCGAGCAGGCGCAGAGCGGCAAGGCCGCCGCCCAGCGGCTCGCCGACCGCATCTCCGGGGTCTTCGTGCCGATCGTGATCGCCCTGGCCGTCGGCACGCTGGGCTGGTGGCTGGGTAACGGTTCCGGCCCGGCCGCCGCGTTCACCGCCGCCGTGGCGGTGCTGATCATCGCCTGCCCGTGTGCCCTCGGCCTGGCCACGCCGACCGCGCTGCTGGTCGGCACCGGACGTGGCGCGCAGCTCGGCATCCTGATCAAGGGGCCCGAAGCACTGGAGTCCACCAGGCGGGTGGACACCGTGGTGCTGGACAAGACCGGCACCGTGACCACCGGACGGATGAGCCTGATCGGGGTGACCCCCGCCCAGGGCGAGCAGCACGACGAGGTGCTGCGGCTGGCCGCCGCCCTGGAGAACGGCTCCGAGCATCCCCTCGCCCACGCCGTGGTGGCCGGTGCTGCCGAGATCGGCGAACTGCCGCCGGTCACCGACTTCGCCAACGTCGCCGGGCTGGGCGTCGTCGGCACCGTGGACGGCCGGGAGGTGCTGCTCGGCCGGGCCCGGCTGCTGCGCGAACGAGGTCTGGTCGTGCCGGACGATGTCGCGCGGGCGGCCGTCGACGCGGAGGCGGCGGGGCGTACGGCCGTGCTGGTCGGTTGGGACGGTCGGGCCCGTGGCGTACTCGCCGTCGCCGACCAGGTGAAGCCGACGAGCGCGGAGGCGGTACGGCGACTGCGCGCCCTCGGACTCAAGCCGGTGCTGCTGACCGGTGACAACGCCACGGTCGCCCGCGCGGTGGCCGCCGAGGTCGGCGTCGACGAGGTGATCGCGGAGGTGCTGCCGACGGAGAAGGTCGAGGTGGTCGCCCGGTTGCAGGGAGAGGGCCGGGTGGTGGCGATGGTCGGCGACGGGGTCAACGACGCCGCCGCGTTGGCCCAGGCCGATCTCGGCCTGGCGATGGGCACCGGCACCGACGTGGCGATCGAGGCGTCCGACCTGACTCTCGTCCGGGACGACCTGCTGGCTGCGGTCGACGCGATCCGGCTGGCCCGCAGCACCCTCGGCACCATCAAGGGCAACCTGTTCTGGGCCTTCGCCTACAACGTGGCAGCCCTGCCGCTGGCGGCTGCCGGGCTGCTCAACCCGATGATCGCCGGTGCGGCGATGGCGTTCTCGTCGGTGTTCGTGGTGGCCAACAGCCTGCGGCTGCGGCGGTTTCGCCAGGTCGCCTGAGTTTTTCCGGTTGGCCCCAGCCCGGCTGGGTACCTGACTGTTCGTAGCAACAGGAACCCCGGGAGGCCGACATGGGTATCGAAGACAAGTTCGACAACACCGCGCAGAACACCGGCGGCAAGGTGAAGGAGGGCGTGGGGCGCGCCACCGACAACGAGCGGCTGGAGGCCGAGGGTCGGGGTGACCAGATGAGCGCCAACCTCAAGCAGGCCGGCGAGAAGATCAAGGACGCGTTCCGCAAGTAGCCGGTACGCGACTCAGCGCCGGGCCGGTTGCCACCGGCCCGGCGCTTTCGTGTCCGTGCTCAGGCACCCGGTGGTCGACCGCCGGTGAGCCGCAGGGTGAAGCCCTCGGAGTCCCGGTGCTGGGTGACGTGGTTGCACGACTGGTAGGTGATCCACAGGCCCAGCCCGCCCGGCTCCCCGGCGGCCGACGGCAGCAGCCCGGCGTACGGGTCGTCCGGGCCGGTGCCGCCGTCGCTGACGGTGGCCACGATGC
The DNA here is from genome assembly GCF_049844495.1 of Micromonospora sp. DT48. NCBI lineage: Bacteria > Bacillati > Actinomycetota > Actinomycetes > Micromonosporales > Micromonosporaceae > Micromonospora > Micromonospora sp. DT48. The sequence continues at coordinate 14,926 of NZ_JBNCLE010000006.1, read as the reverse complement.
GGTCCGTGCCGACCCAGACCCGGAGACGGACCGGGGGAAGGCCGTGGCGCAGCCCGTTGGTGACCGTCTCGCTGACGGCGACCACGAAGTCGTCGAACTCGTCGTCCCGTAGTCGGCCCTGGCCGACCCGGTGCACGGCCGCGCGGGCCTGCGCCGCCGTCGGGTCGCGCAGCTCGACCAGGGGCGGGTCCGCCTGGATCGGATCAGGGAGCACCGGGCGCGCCCGGCGCAGGAAGGTCTCCGGGGGCACGTACCCAGCACTCGGCAGGTGCCGCCCGTCGGTCGCGGCGAAGTGCGGATGGGTGGCGGCGACGTCCGCCAGCACCCCCGGCGCGGTGGTCCGGGTGTCGTACGCGCACATGCTCCACAGCGGCCAGTCGTCGTACGCGCGGTTGATCGCCGACTCGTACCGACCCCACCAGTCCCAGGTGGGGCCGAGCCCGAACGCGGGCACCTCGCCGATGATCCGGATCTGGGTGGCCCCGTCGGCGACCAGGTCGGCGAGGAGATGGCGGTACATCCGGATGGCGGCGGTGGGTCGGCCGTAGACGTCGCCGCCGGACAGGAACTCGACCTTCGTGTCGGCGGGCAACGCGGCCCGGACCAGGTTGCCGGTGCGCTCACCGAGCGCCACGAACGTGGGCTCGCCCGCCGCGACGCCGCCGACCAGGAACGGCACCACGACGGCGAGCAGCTCCTCCTCCGAGGCGTAACAGAGCGCCTCGTGGAAGTAGCCGGTGCGCCCGGCGGCCGGGCCAGTCCTCACCGGGCCACCTCCATGCACGGGGCGGGCAGATCAGCCAGCACGGCGTTCCACACGCTCACCCCAGGTGCCTCATCGATGCAGTGTAAGGCGTGCTGCGCGGGGCGGCTGAGACACCGGTCCTACGATCGTCCGCCCACCGGGGGAACCAATCGTCGGGTACGGCCGACCAATACGGCGATGACAGCCGTGACCGACGACATCAGCGGGTACGCGCTCGCCGCGGGCCGGGGCGACCACGCCGCCGCGGCGGCGTTCGTGCGGGCCACCCAGCACGACGTACGTCGGTTCCTGGCCCACCTGCCCGGGGTGCGGGACGTCGACGACCTGGTCCAGGAGACGTACCTGCGGGCCTGGCGGTCGCTGCCGTCGTTCGCCGGCCGCTCGACGGCCCGGACCTGGCTGCTCGCCATCGCCCGCCGGGTCGCCGTGGACCAGGTGCGCGCCGCCACCTGCCGACCACGGACCGCGAACCTCAGCGACTGGCAGGCCACCGTGGAGAGCATTCCGGCCGGAGTACGTGCCGGGGTGGACGAGCAGGTGGTGCTCCGTCGGCTGCTCGACGGTCTCGCACCCGAGCGCCGGGTCGCGTTCGTGGCCACCCAGTTGCTCGACCTGTCGTACGCCGAGGCCGCGCAGGTGTGTGACGTGCCGGTCGGCACCATCCGGTCCCGGGTGGCGCGGGCCCGCGAGGACCTGGTCGCGGCGATCCGCTCGGCCGAGCGCCAGACCGAGCGGCCCGACGCCGCCGGTTGAGGTCCTCCGGGCCTCGTCAGGCGACCCAGCGCCGGGCATCGCTGACCCGGACCGGGCCGTGCTGGGCGTGCGTGGTGCCGTAACGGGCCTGGGCCGAGGGTGGCGGCAGCAGCCGCAGCGGGGCGGGCTCGTCGATCTCGTCGATGCGCAACCGCCAGCGGGACCGCTCCGGCTGGTGTCGATCACCCGAGCCGTCCGGCCTGCGGGAGCTTCGGGCCAGCAACACGGTGATCAGATAGCCGACCACCAGGAAACCGTGACCCACCAGTCGCTCCACCTCGACCTGCGCGGTGACGAGGTCGTTGACCGACAGCAGCACCAGGGTGACCACGAAGGCACCGAGCATCGGCACCAGCCCCGACGGGGAGGTCCGGCGCAGCGCGACGAAGAGGAATCCCGCACCCACCGCGACGTTCCACGCGGCGGACTCGTGCCACAGGTGCTGCCCGGTGGCGTGCAGGTGGGTGCCGACGTCGCCCCGGCCGACCTGAGCCAGCCCCAGCACCAGTTGCACCGCGCCGAGCAGACCCAGCGTGGCACGCAGCCCGTTGACCAGGCCGGGTCGCCCGAGGGACGTCGGCCACCAGGAGATCGCCGAGGCGACGCGGGTACGACGGCTTCGGTGTGGCGGCGGGGCCACGGCGAGGATCGACTCGGTCAGATCCGGCTGTGAGGTCACCACCCGGGTACGCGTCCGGCGGGTCACCGCCGCCGCCGCGTCGAACCAGGTCTGGCAGCCGACGCAGGTCTCCAGGTGCACACCGACCCGCTGCTGCTCGTCCGCGGTGGCCTCACCGTCCAACTGCGCCGACAGAATCTCCCGCCACTGCTCACACCGCATGTACCCATAGTCGCTCGCCGGGCCGGCATGGTTCCCGGTCGGGCCCGGCGGAAACGATGGACGCCCAGCTCAGGGGCCACCCCGGCTGGCCCAGGCGTGCAACGCGTCCCGGTTGCTCGCGCCGTCGAGGTTCAGCGCCGCCTCGATGAGCGCGAGATGGGTGAACGCCTGCGGGTAGTTGCCCAGTGCGGTGCCGTCGGCAGCGAGTTCCTCGGAGTACAGGCCGAGCGGACCGGCGTACGCGAGGAGTCGGGCGAACACCTCGTGGGCCTCGTCCCGCCGTCCGGCCAGCACCAACGCCGACACCAGCTCGAAGGAGCAGAGCAGGAACGCACCCTCCGTGCCGGGCAGGCCGTCGTCGGCCCGGTAGCGACGTAGCAGGCCAGGGCCGATCTCCAACCCGGCGCGTACCCGGTCGATGGTGGCCAGCATCCGGGGGTCGTCGCCGGGCAGGAACCCGACCAGGGGGATACGCAGCAGGGAGGCGTCCAGCTCGGTCGAGCCGTACTCCATCACGAAGCTGCCCACCTGCGGGTCGAACCCGCGTTCCAGCACCTCGGCGTGCACCGTGTCGCGCGCCAGCCGCCAGCGCTCGACGTCCGCCGCCGACGAGTCGCCGAGCAACTCCGCCAGGCGGATGCCCCGGTCCAGGCAGACCCAGGTCATCACCTTCGCGTGGACGTAGTGCCGGCGCGGCCCACGGATCTCCCAGGTGCCGTGGTCGGGCTCGTGCCAACGATCGGCCATCACGTCGACGTGTCGACGCAGCAGCGCCCACTGCTCCTCGGTCAACTCGCCGGTGAGCTGGTGATACGCCAGCGCGGCGTCGAGCACGTGCCCGTACGTGTCGAACTGCACCTGCTCGGCGGCCTCGTTGCCGACCCGCACCGGCCGCGACCCGGCGTACCCCTCCAGGTGCGGCAACTCCTGCTCCCGCGCGGTGGTGCCGTGGATGCCCACCAGCGGGGTCAGCAGATCACCCGAGCAGACGGACATCAGGAAGCGCAGGTACCGCCGGCCCTCCTCGGCGTGCCCGAGCCGGAAGAGCGCGAGCAGCAGCAGGGCCGCGTCCCGGTGCCAGACGTGGCGGTAGTCCCAGTTGCGTACGCCACCGATCTCCTCGGGCAGGCTGGTGGTGGGGGCGGCGATCAGCGCGCCCGTCTCGTCGAAGGAGAGCCCGCGCAGCACCAGCGCGCTGTGCCGGACGGTGTCGGCACCGAAGCCGTGGTAATCGGTACGCCGAGTCCAGGTCTCCCAGGTCTGGCAGGTCCGCCGCAACAGGTCGGCCGGGTCGGCGGGTTCGGCCGGGTCGTCGCCGTAGCCGAGCAGCAGGGCGGTGGTCTGGCCGGCGGACAGCTCGGCGGAGAACCGCAGCGTGCCGTCGACCACCTCGCCGGGCAGCGCGCAGTCCACGCGCAGCGGCGTGTCGGCGGCCCACCATCGCCCGTCACCTCCCGCCCAGGACACCGTGGTGGCGCCGTACCCGATCCGGGGCCGCACCTCGATGCCCAGCCGGATGGTGCCCCGCTCGACCGCGACCCGACGGACCAGCGTCTTCTCCGCGTGCAACGGCCGGGCGGTGTCGCCGGGCCGGACCGCGAGGAAGTCGTGAACGACCGCCGTTGCCTCGGCGGTCTCGTACCGGCTCTCCAGCACCAGGGTGCCCGGTACGTACCGCCTGCTCGGCTCGGCGCAACCCGCCACGGTGAGGTCGAGGACGCCACCGTTGCGGCGGTCCAGCAGCCGGGCCAGGACGGCGTCACCGGCGAAGTGCGGCACGCAGAGCCACTCGACCGCCCCGTCCGCGGCGATCAACGCGGCGGTGTGGGTGTCGGAGAGGAACGCGTAGGAGTCGATCGGGGGATAGGCCATTCGCAGCTCCGCAGGGACGTGGGCGCCGACACCGTCTCGGACGGTCCCGCGATGACTACCCCTCCAGCCCGGGGGTAAGCGCGCGCGGTCGGTTCGGCACGAGGAGGGTTGTGGGTGTCCCGCACGTTCGTGAACTGGTCCGGCAGCCTGACCTTCACCGCGTCCGGGCAGGCTGAGCCGGCCGACGAGGACGAGGTGCGGGAGCTGGTGTCGCGGGCCCGAGAGTCGGGCACCACCCTGCGGCCGGTCGGCTCGGGTCACTCGTCGAGCCCGTTGGTACGCACCGACGGGACGCTGGTCAGCCTGCACCGGCTCGCCGGTGTGATCGACAAGGCCGGTGACCGGGCCACCGTCGGGGGTGGGAGCCGGCTCAGCGAGTTGGGCGAGCGCCTCTACGACGCCGGGCTGGCGATGGAGAACCTCGGTGACGTGGACTACCAGACCATCGCGGGCGCGACCGCCACCGGCACCCACGGCTCCGGCCTGCGTTTCGGCGTGCTCTCCACCCAGGTGTCCGAGGTGCGCCTGGTCACGGGCACCGGCGAGGTGCTGGACGTCTCCGCGACCAGCAACAGCGACCTGCTGCCGGCGGCCCGCCTCTCGCTCGGCGTGCTGGGGGTGGTCACCCAGCTCACCCTCGACCTGCTACCCCGCCAGGACCTGCGCCGCCTGGCCTGGTGCGCGCCGGTCCGGTGGACGCTGGACCATCTGGCCGAGTTGCAGCAGGCCAACCGCAACATGGACTTCTACTGGTACCCGCGCAGCGACCTGACCAAGATCCGCATCATCAACCGGGCCGACGAGGTGCCCGAGGTGCCGATCGAGGCGAGCCGGATGTCCAGGTCCGAGGGGTGGTACGCGCCCGCCGAACTGGAGATCGGGCCGACCCACCACACCATCCCCCGGCACCGGGAGCTGCGGTTCGACGAGATCGAGTACATGATCCCGTCGGAGGCGTTTCCGGACTGCTTCGCGGAGGTACGCCGACGGATCCTCGACCGGCACCGGCGCACCGTGGGGTGGCGGGTGCTGGTGCGTACCGTCGCCGCCGACGACATCTGGCTCAGCACCGCGTACGGTCGCCGCACCACCACCATCGCCTGCCTCCAGAACGCCTCGTTGCCGTACGAGGACTACTTCCGGGACATGGAGACCGTCTTCCGGCAGTACGGCGGACGACCGCACTGGGGCAAGAAGCACTGGCTGACCGCTGCCGAACTACGTCCGCTCTTTCCCCGCTGGGACGACTTCCAGGCGGCCCGCCGCCGCCTCGACCCGGACGGGGTGTTCCTCACCCCGGACCTGGCCCGACTGTTGGAGGAGGCGTGATGGCGCGGGTGTGGGCGGTGCCGGGCGGGCACGTCCCGTTCGGCGGCACCGGCGTCGAGCCGGAGTTCACCAGCTTCGACCAGCTGTGCGTGCTGAACACCACCGACTCCGAGGCGGAGGTGACACTCCACTTCTACTACGAGGACGCCGAGCCGGTCGGGCCGTACCCGTTCGGCGTCGGTGCCCGCCGGATCCGGCACGTACGCGTCAACGACCTGATCAATCCGGAGGCGGTCCGCCTCGACCGCCCGTACGGCTGCCTGCTGCGCTCGTCGGTGCCGGTGATCGTGCAGTTCCTCCGGCAGGACACCCGGTCGCCGGGCGGGCTGGCCCTCACCGGGACCATGGCCCATCCCGTCGAGTAGCTAGGTCCACAGCGCCTCGGCGAGGGCGACCCCGCCGAACGCGGCAACCAGCGCGGCGGCGACGCTGACCACCGCGTTGACCAGCGCATGAAGACGTGCGCCGCCCTCGAAGAGCCGGATCGTCTCGTAGCCGAAGGTCGAGTAGGTGGTCAGCGCACCGCACAGTCCGACGCCGAGCAGGGCGACCAGGGAACCGGACACCGCGCCCACGGCGCTGCCCCCGACCAGGACGCCGAGGACGAACGAGCCCACCACGTTGACCGTGCAGGTGCCCAGCGGAAAGACGGATCCGTGGCGGGCCTGCACCGCCCGGTCGACCAGGTAGCGCAGCGGCGCGCCGAGGGCGGCACCGATCGCCACCAGCACGACGGTCATCCGCCGCTCCGGTGCACGCCGGTCACCAGCCGGGTCAGGACCATGCCCGACCACACGGCGGCGAGCGCGGCGACGAGGGTGCCGGCCAGATACAGCAGGCCGGTCCGTGCGGCCCCGGCCGCCACCGCCTGTTGCACCTCGACGGCGTACGTGGAGAAGGTGGTGTAGCCGCCGAGCACGCCGACGCCGAGGAAGGGCCGGACCAGTCGCGGCGCGGTCCACGCCTCGGTGATCAGCACCATCAGCACCCCGATGAGCAGGCAGCCCGACACGTTGACGGCGAAGGTGGCCCAGGGAAAGCCGTGCGGCGAGGGCGGGAAGGCAGTGGCCAGCCCGTGTCGCACCACCGCGCCGATCATGCCGCCGACGGCGATCACGGCGAGCAGGCTGGCCGTGCCGCCGCGGACGGCCCGTCCGCGCGGCGCGTTCGGCTCGATATCCGGATCGACGTGCACCGTGCAGAGGGTAACGCCGCGTCGACCCGGGGTGCGGGCACGCGGCGGTAGGGTGCGGCGGTGACCGTGCTGCGTTCCGTGCTGCTGTTCGTCCTGGCGGCGATCGCCGAGATCGGCGGGGCCTGGTTGGTGTGGCAGGGCTGGCGCGAGCACCGGGGGCTGTGGTTCGTCGCCGCCGGGGTGCTCGCCCTCGGCGCGTACGGCTTCGTCGCCACCTTTCAGCCCGACCCGAACTTCGGCCGCATCCTGGCCGCGTACGGCGGGGTTTTCGTCGCCGGTTCACTCGCCTGGGGAATGATCTTCGACGGTTTCCGCCCGGACCGGTGGGACCTCACAGGCGCCGGGATCTGCCTGCTCGGCGTCGCCGTCATCATGTACGCCCCGCGCGGCGTCTGACTGTCCACCACTGTGGAAACCCGGGTGTCGGCGGCACGACGCGCCGACAGGGCTGGACCGCCATCCCATCGACGGTGACCATAAGTAGCTGGTTGGTCGCCTAGGGCAATGTCGACGATGTCGCCCGTCGTCGCCGACGGGTGGGGCGACGGCCACGTGTCGTCGACCCCAGGAGGTGTCCATGGCTGCCACGTCGACCCGGCGTCGTGACCGAGCGGAGCAGGCCGGGGTAGCGGCCGGGAAGTCGGTCCTGCCCGAGATGCGGGCCATGTGGTGGGAGACGGGTATGCGGGCGCGCAGCGAGGCCGGCTCCGTCCGGCGGCGTCGTTCCGGCAAGAGCAGCCTGGCCGCGATGATCGCCGCCCTGCGTACGCCCAGCGACGGAGCGGTCTGCTGGAACGAACGACCCCTGTCCGAGTTGGACCCCGACGCGTTGCGCGCACGCATCGCCGTGGTCACCCAGGAGTACCACAAGTGGCCGTTCACCGCCGCCACGAACATCGCCATCGGCGACATCGACAGCGAGGCCCGGCAGGACCGGATCGAGGCCGCCGCGCACCGGGCGGTCGCCGACGAGATGATCCGCGAACTGCCGCACGGGTACGAGACCCTGCTCGACCGCACCTTCGCCAAGGGGCAGGATCTCTCCGGTGGGCAGTGGCAGCGGATCACCGCCGCGCGCGGTTTCCTCCGCGACGCCGAACTGCTGGTGATGGACGAGCCGTCCTCCGCGCTCGATCCGCGTGCCGAGGACGCGCTGTTCCAGGCCATCCGCGACCGGCGGGGCCAGGCCACCACCATCCTGATCACGCACCGGCTGGCCAACGTCCGGCACGCCGACCGGATCTTCGTGCTGGATCACGGCCGTCTGATCGAGGAGGGCACCCATGACGCACTCGTCGCCGCCGGTGGCCGCTACGCCGGACTGTTCGCCCTCCAGGCCGCCGGCTACGCGAGCACCGAGACTCCGCCCGTTCCCCGGCAGCATCCGCACCCGGCCCCGGACGACGCGAAGTGACGACCGTGGCGGTACGACCGAAGGCCGTCACCGCTGCTCGTTGCGATCGTCGTCGAGCGCCTACGTGGCTTCTGGTGGGCGCAGTGCGACGCGGCGCAGCAGTTGGGCGTTGAGCGCGACCACGATGGTGGAGGCCGACATCAGCACGGCGGCGACCGCCGGGCTCAGGGCCACGCCGGCCCAGGCCAGCACTCCGGCGGCGAGCGGCAGCGCGATCACGTTGTAGCCGGCGGCCCAGACCAGGTTCTGGAGCATTTTCCGGTACGCGGCCCGGGACAACCGGATCACTCCGCTCACGCCGCGCGGGTCGGACGAGGCGAGGACCACCCCGGCGGACTCGATGGCTACGTCGGTGCCCGCGCCGATCGCGATGCCGACGTTCGCGCGGGCCAGTGCGGGCGCGTCGTTGACTCCGTCGCCCACCATGGCCACCCGCAGTCCGCGTCGCTGCAACTCCGTCACGGTGTCGTCCTTCTCGGCGGGCAGCACCTCGGCGAAGACCTCGTCCTCGCCGGAGCGGAACCCGAGGTCGGCGGCGACCGCCTCAGCGACCGGGCGGGCGTCGCCGGTGATCATCGCGATCTTGCGGATGCCCTGGCCACGCAGGTCGGCGATGGCCTGCCGGGCCTCCGGCCGGATTTGGTCGGCCAATGCCAGCGCGCCGAGGACGGTGGCGTCGCCGTCGTTGAGCCGCAGCAGGTAGAGCACCGCCGCGCCACGGTGTGACCAGTCCCGCCGATGCTCGTCGAGGTCCTCCGGAACCGTCACGTCGAGTTCCCGCAGCAGTGCCGGACCGCCCACGGCGTAGGTCACCCCATCCACCTCGGCGCGTACGCCCCGGCCGGTGAGCGAGTGGAAACCGGTCGCCACCCGCTGGTCGCCCTGCTCGGCGGCGGCCACGATCGCTCGGGCGAGCGGATGCTCGCTGTCGGCCTCCACCGCTGCCGCGATGGCGAGCACGTCCGATTCGGTCGTGCCGCTGGCGGCGGCGACGTCGGTGACGACGTGTTCGCCCCGGGTCAGCGTGCCGGTCTTGTCGAACAGCACCGTGTCGATCGTGCGCATCCGTTCCAGGGCCAGCCGGTCCTTGACCAGGATGCCGGCCTTGGCGGCGACGGCCGTGGACAGCGCGATGACCAGCGGGATGGCCAGCCCGAGCGCGTGCGGGCAGGCGATGACCAGCACCGTCACCGTGCGTACGACCGCCTCGTCCACATCGCCCAGCAGCGACCAGACCACCAGGGTCAACACGGCGGTCGCGGTGGCGATGTAGAACAGCCAGGCGGCGAATCGGTCGGCCAGCACCTGTGCCCGGCCGCTGGACTGCTGGGCCTCGCTGACCAGCCGCTGGATGCCGGCCAGCGCGGTGTCGTCACCGACGGCCTCGATCCGGACCCGTAGCGCGGCGTCGGTGGCGACCGTGCCGGCCACCACCCGGTCGCCGGTCGCCCGGGACACCGGCCGCGACTCACCCGTGATCATCGACTCGTCCAGTTCGGCGCGGCCGTCCACCACGGTGCCGTCGGCGGGGACCCGCGAGCCCGGCCGGACCAGGACCACGTCGCCGACACCGAGTTCGGTGACCGCGACCCGCTGCGGCTGCCCCTCCGGGTCGAGCCGCTCGGCGTCGTCGGGCAGCAGGGCGGCGAGTGCCGACAGCGCGCCCTGGGCCTGGCCGATCGCCTTCATCTCCTGCCAGTGGCCGAGCAGCATGATCGTCACCAGGGCGGCCAGCTCCCACCAGAAGTCCAGGTCGAACGCGCCGAGCGAGGTGGCCAGCGATGCCACGTAGGCAACGCTGATCGCCATCGCGATCAGCAGCATCATCCCCGGTGCCCGGTCTCGGATCTCGCGTACCGCGCCCTGGAGGAACGGCCAGCCGCCGTAACCGAAGACCACCGTGCCGAGCACCGGTCCCACCAGGCCGATGCCGGGGAAGTCCAACTCGTAGCCGAACCAGTCCATCACCATGTGGCTGGTGGCCACGATCGGCACGGTCAGCGCCAGGCTGAGCCAGAACTTGCGGCGGAACGCCGCCGGATCGTGCCCGGCGTGCTTGTCGTGCCCGGCGTGTTCGTCGTCTCCGTGCTGCTTCGCGTGGTGCTGCGCGTGGGACATGTCATCGCCTCCAACGCCACCATATACCCCTCGGGGGTATGAGGTGGCGATGTGCGCGGCTCGGCTCATAACAGCGCCGCCGCCAGCCATACCTCGCCCGTTCATCCATTCGTCCACAACGATCGGCTGAACTAGTTTCGCTGTCGTGTTTCCGGTTGATGTCCGAGACGCCAGTCAAGCCTGCGGCGATCGTGTGAGGACCTAGAGCTGAACCGTTACACCATGGTAGGAATGCGCTCTGACGTGGGCAGGTACGCCCACCCTCCACCGTGTAGCCCCGGCGCGAGCGTCGGATCCTGCTGAGATCAACGTCGATGAGGCAAGGGAGCGGAGTACGCCGGTGACAGGTGTTACAGCGGCAGCCGCGGTGCGCACCCATGCCGAAGCGCGCCGAGGATGGCTGGCCCGGGGCAGTATCGTCCGGCTGCTGCGGCTGCTGGTAGCCGTACCATTGATCGCCGTCGTGGGGTTCGCCGGCCTGGCCCTTGAGGGCACGGTCCGGCAGGTGCTCAACGCGGGCACCGTGCACGACGTCGTCACGCTCTCCACCCAGGCCGGTGCGCTCGCCCGCGCCCTCCAAGCCGAACGCGTGATCGCCGCGGTCGAGGTGACCACCCAGGGCCAGGCCGCCAGCGCCGCCTTCGACGAACAGGTCGCCCGCACCGACGCCGAGATCGTCGAGTTCCAGCGCCGCCGGGCCGAGGTGTCCAGCGGGAACTCCGCCCTGCAACGGGTCGACGCGGGTCTGATATCGCTCAGCACTGTGCGCCAGCAGGTCCGGGCGAGTCCGCGCGCCACCCTGTCCGCCATCGCCTTCAGTTACCGGATCCTCATCGCGGACCTGCTCGCCTTCCGCGCGTCCGTGGCCACCGACACCTCGACGCGCATCGCCGACGACGTCCGGGCCGCGGTGGCGGTGTCCGAGGCGGGCGAGGCGATCGGCCAGCTCCAGGTCATTGTGCTGCGTAGCCTCGCCGGGGGCGAGCTGACCCCGGCCGGGCAGCAGGAGATCGTCGGCGCACAGGCCCGGTACGCCGAAGCCACCAACGCCTTCCTGGCCCTCGCCGAACCCGGCTGGGTGGCGAACTGGGAACAGATCGGCACCGACGCACAGGTCGTCGCCGCGCAACGCCTTCAGGATCAGGTGGGCCGCACACTGCCCGGTGGACGACTCGCGGTCGACGCGAACGCCTGGGTCGAGGCCACCGACGGCTGGGTCAGCCAGATGTTCCGGATCCAGAGCGAGGTGGACGCCGCCGTGGCGGAGCGGGTGTCCACCGAACGCGGACAACTACTGCGGAACGCGTTGGCGCAGGGCGCCGGCATCTTCCTGGTCCTGGCGCTCACCGTCGTACTCACCGGTGTGGTTGCCCGACGGATCACCCGCCGGCTGCGGTCCCTGCGCAACACCGTGACCAAGGTGGCGTACGACCGGCTGCCGGCCGTGGTGCGGGAACTCAGCGCCGCCCCACCCGGGAGCGTGCAGCCCGACGAGGTGGCGGATCGCTCGGTGGCGGAATTCCGGATCACCGGCTCCGACGAGATCGCCGAGGTGGCCACCGCGACCCGGGCGCTGCACCGGGAGGCGGTCCGGATCGCCGGTGAACAGGCCGTGATGCGGGCGAACATCGCCGAGATCTTCGTGCACCTGTCCCGACGCGAGCAGCGGCTGGTGGACGCGATGCTGGCCCAGGTGGACGAGGTGGAGCGGGACGAGGCCGACCCGGAGCGCCTCCAGCAGCTGTACCGGCTGGACCACCTCGCGACCCGGATGGCGCGGATCAACCAGAGCCTGCTGGTGCTCGGCGGTTCCGGCATCTCCCGGGTACGCCAGGAGCCGGTTCCCCTCGACCACGTGCTCCAGGCCGCGCTGTCCCAGATCGAGCACTACACCCGGGTCCGGATCGGCACGGTGGACAAGGAACTGGCGATCGCCGGCACGGCGGTCGACGAGATCGTGCACCTGGTCGCCGAGCTGTTGGACAACGCGACCGGATACTCCCCGCCGGACGCCGAGGTGCTGGTCACCGGCCACGCGCTCTCCGACCGGGCCATCGTGCAGGTGGTCGACCAGGGCGTCGGGCTGTCCGCGCAACGCTGCGCGCACCTGAACGCGGCCCTGGCCAACCCGTCGACGATCGACGTGTCGGGAGTGCGGGCGATGGGTCTGACCGTGGTCGCCCGGCTCGCCGCCCGACACGCGGTCAAGGTGGAGCTACGTCCCGGGCCGAAGGGTGGCACGGTCGCCGAGATCACGCTGCCCGCGCCGATCGTCGAGCGCCGACCGGCTCAGCAGCTTCAGCCGGTGGAAGCCGAGTTGACCCGCCCTCGGCCCTCCGCAGCCGTGGCCCGCCCGGTCGCCGCGACGGTGGCCCGCGCCGACCTCCCGGTGGCCGGCTCCCGTACCCCGACGCCCACCGTCGGGCGGGCCCCGGTCGGTGCCGTGACGGCGGGTGCCGGGCGGTCGAGCGCACCGCCGTCGCCCAACCCCGTCGCCCGACCCGCAGCGCCCGCACCGCTGTTCAAACCGGCAACCCAGGCCCAACCGGTCGGCTCGGGCCGACCCGCTGGACCGACGGTGAACGGCTGGTTCAAGACCGCCCTGGACGATGACTCGGCGGCCGTCATCTGGCCGGTCGATGCCGGCGAGACCTGGGCGACCACCACGCCGCCGCTGGCCACCCAGGTCGGGCTGCCACGCCGGGTGCCCCAGCCGCATCTCGTCCCCGAGGTGCCCCAACGGATCGCGGACCCCCGTCGGAAGCTGGACCCGACGGCCGTGGCGGCAGCCATGTCGGCCTACGCCAAGGGCGTAGCCGGACGCCGCGCACCCAACCCCCTCTGACGCTGACTGTCCAACCCCCCTCCCCGATCTGGAGCAACGTCGTGACAAGCCCGAACGATCTGAGCTGGCTGTTGCAGAACTTCGTGAACCGTACGCCGGAGGTCAGCCATGCCCTCGCCATCTCCACCGACGGCCTGGTCCTGGCGCACAACCACAGCCTTCCCCGCGACCGCGCCGACCAGCTCGCCGCCACCGGCAGTGGACTGATCGCCCTGCTCGTCGGGGCCGCCCGGTTCTTCGAGGCGGGCTCGGTGATCTCGAACGTGACCCAGATGGACGGCGGCTTCATGTTCTGCATGTCGTTCAGCGACGGGGCGTCGCTGCTCGTGCTCGCCTCCCCGGTCTGCGACGTGGGTCAGGTGTCGTACGAGATGACCGACCTGGCCAACCGGATGGGTGAGGTGCTGACCCCGGCGGTGCGGTCCCAACTGCTGGGGATGATGTGAGCGCCGGCCACCCCACCCGCCGGTTGCTCGCGGCCCTGACGGCCGGCGTTCTGGTCGCCGGCACCGTCGCCTGTGACGGTGGGTCGGAGCCGGAGCGCCAGACCATCCGGATCGGGATGCTCACCGTCCTGGCCGGCTCGCTTGAGGCGCCGGGCTCTGAGCTGCGCGACGGTTTCCAGCTCTACCTGGACATGCGCGGCGGTCAGTTGGGTGGCCATCCGACCGAGCTGATCGTCGCCGACGAGGGATACGACCGCGACGTGACCGTCGAGTCCGCCACCAAGCTGCTGGAAAAGGACCGCGTCTCGGCGATCACCGGCCTCATCAACGGCGGTAGCGTCGCGGCCATCCATCCGCTCATCGACGAGCACAAGGTGCCGCTGGTCGGCGCGCTGGGACGACCGGCGCTGACCGACGTCACGTACGTCTGGCACACCAACCTGATCTCCGTCGAGCCGGGCGTGGCCATGGCACCGTTCGTCAAACAGGAGGTGGGGCAGGGCAGCGTCTACGCCATCGGTCCCGACTTCCAGAGCGGTCGCGACGAGCTGCGCGGATTCGTCGACACGTTCGTCGAACTCGGCGGCCGGTTGGCCAACCCCGGCGGCAAGGCCGTGTTCAGCCCGTTCCCGGTCACCGAGGACTTCGGGCCGTACCTGGACGAGATCGCCGAGTCCGGCGCCGACGCGGTCTACTGCTTCTTCGACGCGCAGAACGCCATCACGTTCGTCAAGCAGTACGCCGAGTCCGCCGTCGCTGACCTGCCGCTCTACGCGGCGGGTTTCGTGACCGAGCCGGCCAGCCTGGCCGAGCAGGGCGACGCGGCCGAGGGCATCTACAACGGCCTGAACTACTCACCCGACCTGGACAACGCGGCGAACCGGGAATTCGTCGCCGCCTGGAACGCGGCCTACCCGGGCCGGGTACCCACCTCGATCGTGATGGCGTCGTACGACGCGGCGGCCGTGCTGGACCGGGCGATCGCCGCAGCGGGCACCAACCCCAGCCCGGAGCAGATCAACTCCGCGATCGCCGGCCTCGGGCAGCTCAACAGCCCACGTGGGCCCTGGCAGTTCGCCAAGGCCACCCACGCGCCGATCCAGAAGTGGTACCTCCGCCAGGTCCGCCGGGACGGCCGGGCCCTGACCAACGTCGTCGTCTCGGAGTTGGCGACCCTCGGCGGTTGATCCGACGATGCCGCAGGTCAGCCGAGCAGGTTGACCCGGCGGGAGACAGAAGCTCGTCGTGGGCGGGGGCCCGGGCCCCCCCCGCCCCCACCCCCCCCCCCCCCACGGGGGGGGGGACCGCCCCCGGGGGACCACGGGGAGCCGGTTTAGGAGGGGGGCA